>JAABTO010000001.1 GCA_011389835.1 Desulfotignum sp.
CCGGTCGGACCGTCAACGTCGACGTCCCCCTCTAAAGAACCGGGGTCAGGCCTTGCTTTTTTGACGTTTTAGGCAAACCCAAAACGTCAAAAAAGCAAGGCCTGACCCCAAACTGCTACAAACTGCTATGAAAAAACTGCTGGTATTGGGGGTGGGCAACACCCTGATGAAAGATGACGGCATCGGTGTGCATGCGGTGTATGAGCTGCTCAAGGAGAAAGACGCCTGGGCACAGGTGGATTTTATCGACGGCGGCACCTTTACCCAGGACATTTTTTATCTGTTCGAGGAATATGAAAATATTCTGGTTCTGGATATTGTCCGGGCCGGACACCCGCCGGGCACCATTTTCCACCTGGAGGAAGCGGATCTGCGCAAAGATGAAAAACAGATGCTTTCCCTGCATGACATCGATCTGCTGGATTCCCTTTCCATGGCCCAGATACGAGGACACCGCCCCTATCTGCGGGTGATCGGCATCCAGCCGGACACCATCGACTGGGGAACGACCCTCACAGAGCCCCTGGCCCGGGCCCTGCCCTCTTTTCTGGACACCGCCAGAAAGCATATCACCGACATTCTGGAAACCCGATAACTGCCAGAGCCCCCCGGGGCAGGTGACCGTTTTGATTTGCTGCCCGGGATTGCCCCGGCGGACGGCTTCTCAGCAGATCCGGGGCAGCTGCTCGCCGGTGAGCATATCCACCAGGCGCCGGCCCCCGATGGCGGTCTGCAAAAACACCTTTCCCTTCGACTGATCCGTCACCTCTCCGATAATAGCGGCGTCCCTGCCGAATTCATCGGCCCGGATGATATCCAGTACCTGCACCGCATGCTGTTCCGGCACAATGGCAATGAGTTTGCCCTCGTTGGCAATGTACAGCGGATCAAATCCCAGCAGCTCACACACCCCGTTGACCTGTTTTTTCACAGGCAGGTCTTTTTCAAACACAGTCATCCCCACACCCGATTGCCCCGCGATCTCATTGAGAGTCGTGCCCACCCCGCCTCTGGTGGGATCCCGCAGCACATGGACCTCACAGCCGGATGACAGCACCGCCTTGACCATATGGTTCAACGGCGCGGAATCGGTTTTCAGATCCCCCTCAAAGGACAGCCCTTGCCGGGCCGTGAGAATGGCGATGCCGTGATCGGCCATGGTGCCGCTCAAAATAATTTTGTCCCCGGGCCGGGCCCGGGAGCCGGACACATCCACGCCCTCAAACAGCATGCCGACACCCGATGTATTGATGAACAGTTTGTCCGCCTTGCCCCGGGGCACCACCTTGGTATCTCCGGTGACGATCTTTACCCCGGCCCGGGCCGCGGCATCCGCCATGGTTTGCAGGACCGTCTGAAGGTCCTTGATGGGCAGTCCCTCTTCAATGATCAGGCCCACACTGATATACAGCGGATTGGCCCCGCACATGGCAATGTCGTTCACCGTGCCGTTCACGGCCAGGTCCCCGATATTGCCGCCGCAAAAAAAGATCGGATCCACCACATAGGAATCCGTGGAAAATGCCATCCGCCCGGCCGGCACCGGATACACAGCCCCGTCATCCTGCCGGGCCAGCGCGTCATTGTGAAACAAGGGAAGAATCATTTTTGAAAACATGGCATGGGAGGCCTTGCCGCCGGCACCATGGTCCAGTAACACCGTATCATCAGGGGTCATTGCTTTGCTCCTGTTCATCCATAGTTGTAATACGCGGCACAGGCCCCTTCACTGGAGACCATGCACGGCCCCACCGGTGTCATGGGGGTACAGGTTTTCTTGTACAACGGACAGGCCTTCGGGGTTTTCAACCCCATGAGGATCTCTCCGCAGGCACACCCTCTGGGTTCATCCACATCCGCAAGATGCAGATCAAACCGGAGACCGGCGTCAAACCGGCTGAATGCCGGTTTCAGGGCCATACCGCTGTTTTCAATCCTGCCGATGCCCCGCCAGGCGGCATCACACACGTCAAACACCTGATACATCACCTGCCTGGCCTTGGGGTTGCCCGATTCCCGGACCGCGCGGGGGTAGGCATTTTCCAGGGCCGGGACACCGGACCGGTTCTGGCGGACCAGGCTCAAAATGGCGTGAAGGATATCGATGGGCTCGAACCCGGTGATCACCGACGGGACCCGGTGGGTGTCGAACACCCCCCGATAAGCATCCACACCCGTGATCACCGACACATGCCCCGGCAGAATAAATCCGTCTAAAGATATCCCATCGGTGGTCATCAGGGCGGCCAACGCCGGCGGAGTCAGTTTGTTGGCCGAATAAATACAAAAATTATCCACCCCCTGGTCCTTTGCCATGAGCACGGCCGCCGCAATGGTGGGGATGGTGGTTTCAAATCCCACCGCACAGAACACCACCTGTTTTTGCGGGTTCTGCCGTGCAATGGTCACGGCATCGAACACGGAATACACCATGCGCACATCCGCACCCGCCCCTTTCTGCCGGGACAGGGTCGTGCCCGACCCCGGCACCTTCATCAGGTCCCCGAAGGTGGTGACAATCACACCCGGCTGCCGGGACAGGGCCACAAACGCGTCAATATCCGTTTGCGCGGTCACGCAAACCGGACACCCCGGCCCGGACAGCAGCGTGATCGCATCCGGCAGCACATTCCGGATCCCGTGACGGAAAATGGCCATGGTATGGGTGCCGCACACTTCCATGATCCGCAAGGGATGGGTGCATTCCTGATCAATCGCTGTCACCAGCTGTTCGGCCAACGCCGGATCCCTGAATTCTTTCATATATGTCAGTCCCATGACATCGTCTCCTGTGCCGAAATGTCATTTTTTTTCAAAAGACCCCGGCCGCGTTTCACTGTTTCGGCGGCCACCACCGCCTGACCCAGAGCGATCCCCCCGTCTCCGGCAGGCACGCACGTATGTGTGTAGACAGACAGATTGTTTTTGTTCAACCCCGCCGCCATTTGCCGAAAAATCAGATCATTGTTGAACACGCCGCCGGACAGCACCACTTTGTCCAGACCGTGGGCCGCGGCAATATGCCGGGCCGCCCTGGAAAATCCATGGACCAGGGTCTGGTGGAACCGGGCACTGATGCGTGCCACCGGCACCCGGGCCTGGATATCGGCCACCATTTCCCGTATACCGGCAATCATGTCGATGACCCATTCGACCCCGTCCCGACCCGGTGTCACAGGGGTCAGGTCACAGGGGTACGGTGTCAGAGACCGTTTGAAATCATTGGTTACCACCGCTTCCAGTTCCATGGCCGCCTGGCTGTCAAACGACATCACATGCCGGATGCACAGCAGTGACGACACGGCATCACACAACCGGCCGCAGCTGGAGGTCTGCGGGGTGTTCACCTGCTGTTCCATCATTCGGCAGATGAAATCCAGCTGAGCGGGGTCCATGGCCTTGACATACGGCAGATCCAGCTCCAGAAAGGACCGGCCGAACGCCGTATGCAACACCGCCGCAGCCATGCGCCAGGGTTGCCGCACGGCCTGATCCCCGCCCGGCATGGGAAGGTATCTCAGGTGGGCTTTGCGCACAAAGGCATCCCTTTCGGCAATCAGGATTTCTCCGCCCCAGATGCGGCCGTCCGTGCCGTATCCGGTGCCGTCCAGCACCACGGCCACCACCTTTTCATCCAGATGATTTTCCACCATGCAGGACACCGCATGGGCGTGATGGTGCTGCACCCCCACCCGGGGCAGGGTGGCCGGAAAGCGGGTTTGGGCATATTGCGTACTCATATATCCCGGATGCAGATCATGGGCCACGATCTCAGGGTCGATATCCAGGATGGTTTTGAAATGATCCAGGGTCCGGCCATAAAATTCAACGGTTTTCTCATTGTCCGGATCCCCGATGTGCTGACTTAAAAACGCCTGGTTTTTCCGGGTCAGGCAGATGGTGTTTTTCATGCCCGCACCGCACCCGAGAACACACGGCAGATCGTGGGACAGCGGGATCGGCAGCGGGGCATATCCTCTGGAGCGCCGGATAAACCGGGGCTGTCCCGCCTGAATCCGGACAATGGAATCATCCGCCCGAAAATAGATATCTCTGTTGTGCAGCAGAAAATAATCGGCAATATGGGAAAACGCATCCAGCGCATCCGGGTTGTCGATGGACAACGGCTCCCCAGGCCGGTTGCCGGATGTCATCACCAGCACGGAAGGCCCTGCATCCAGCAGCAGATAATGAAGCGGGGTATACGGCAACATCACCCCCAGACAGGGGTTCAGCGGTGCCAGTGACGGCGAAAGTTCAGCCCCATGGGGGGCCTTTTTTTTCAGCAGAACAATGGGGCGGTTGAACGAGGACAGCAGTGCCTGTTCATCGGCTGACACCTGTACAAAATCCGCTATCGCGTCACCGGACCGGGCCATCACCGCCAGTGGTTTGTGGGGCCGGTTCTTGCGCTGCCGCAGCCGTTGAACCGCCGCATCGTTGGCCGCATCCACGGCCAGGTGGAATCCACCCAGCCCCTTGACCGCCAGAATATGTCCCTGCGCCAGCAGGGTTCCGGCCATATCAATGGCAGTGTCAGGTCCGGCTATGTTTTGGCCCTGCCGGTCCGTCAACATCACCCGGGGACCGCAGACCGGACAGGCATTGGGCTGGGCATGAAACCGCCGGTCCGCTGGATTGTCATACTCGGCCTGACAGGCCGGACACATGACAAAGTGTTTCATGGCAGTCCGGGGCCGGTCATAGGGAATATCTTCGATGATGGTAAATCTCGGGCCGCAGTTGGTGCAGTTGATGAACGGATACCCGAATCGGCGGTCCCCGGGATCATACAGCTCGTTGAGGCAGTCCCTGCACACACTCACATCCGGAGAAATCAGGGTGGTGCGGCTCACCCCGGCGCGGCTGGCGATGATCCGGAAATCCATAACCCCCGTGACCGGCAGCGGGGTCTTTTTCACCGCATCCACCCGGGCCAGCAACGGGGGATGTGAGGTGATCTCTTCCACAAACCGGGCCAGGTCCCGGAAATCGCCTTCCACCCGGGCCTGCACCCCGGACGCCGTATTGGAAACCTCTCCGGCGATCCGGTGCCGGGCGGCCAAAGAAAACAGAAACGGCCTGAATCCCACCCCCTGGACGACCCCGCTGATATCAAGCTGACTGGCAATATACCCGGGTTCAGGCATCATCCGCCGCCAGCATCTGGCGCATGTCTTCCAGGGTCTGCAGG
>JAABTO010000002.1 GCA_011389835.1 Desulfotignum sp.
CGGGATACGTGAACCGCCATTTCTGTGCATACGAGGCCCCGGCCGATGCCGGGCCCCTGCCGCTCTTTTCATACGGGGCCGTGGGGTTCGACCGGAACCGGTTCCGGTCCGCCGCGCTTCAGGTGGACGCCGAACCCCGTCAGGACCTTCGGCAGATGCCCCGGAACCGGGTGATCAAAGGGGTTGGGCAGATGCAGAAAACATATCCGGACAACCGGCTGATGCGGCACCTGGAAACCTGTGCCCTGCAGTATGGATGCCCGGCCGGGAAAAACTTTTTTCTCCGACGGTATGAGGCCCCGCTGCCCACCTCCCGGGTATGCAACGCCAACTGCCTGGGGTGCATCTCTTTGCAGTCCGGCACAAAATTGCATGCGTGCCAGGACCGGATCGCGTTCACGCCCACGGCCGAAGAGATCGCCCAGGTCGGCCTGGCACATATCCGGCAGGTGCCTGAGGCGGTTGTGAGTTTCGGCCAGGGATGTGAAGGCGAACCCCTGACCGCGCACCACGTCATTGTACCGGCGGTCCGGATGATCCGGGAAAACACGGACCAGGGGACCATCAACCTGAACACCAATGCCAGCCTGCCCGACCAGGTGACGGCCCTGTGCCGTGCCGGGCTGGACAGCATGCGGGTATCCATGAATTCCGTGCGCAAAGCCACCTATACTGCCTATTTCAGACCCAGGTCCTATCGGTGGGAAGATGTATTGACAAGTATCGATACCGCCCGTTCTCACAACCGGTTTGTGTCCATCAACTACCTGAACTGCCCGGGGGTCACGGATTCTGAAAAAGAGGCGGCCGCCCTGTTTGACTTCATCCGCACCCACGACATCAACATGATCCAGTGGCGCAACCTCAATTATGACCCCCGGCACTATGTGACGGCCATGGAATCTGCCGCCCCCGGCGGACCGCCCATGGGCATGGCCCCATTGATCGACGCGCTGAAACAAACCTTTCCCCGGCTGATCCACGGGTATTTCAACCCCCCAAAGGAGCGGTTTTGAGACAGATCACCCTCATCGATCAGACCATCCGGGAAGGCATGCAGTTCCAGGGGGTGATGTTTTCCTGTGACCAGCGCCTGAAAATCCTTGAATTTCAGGAAGCCCTGGGCGTGGATATCTGCCAGGCCGGATACCCGTCCGCCCATCCCAAAGAGGCCGCCATGGTCAAAACCCTGGTCGATCATGCCGGGCAGCGCGGTTTCAACATCCGGGTGGCGGCCCTGGGGCGGGCGTTTCTGCCGGATGCAAAGATCCTGGTGGACACCGGTATCACAGATGTTCATTTTCATCTGCACCTGCCCCCGGACACCGGGTTGCAGGCGCTGGAAAACACCTTTTCACAACTGATCCCGGTCGTCGACTTTGTCCGCACGGCCCGGCCGGATGCAATCATCAGCCTGGCCGTGCTGGACATGGGAAAAACCCCCTTGAATCAGCTGGAAAAAGGCATCCGTATCCTGGGTAAAAACCATCTGGTGGACATTCTCTCACTGCCCGACACCTCGGGCATCATGGCCCCCAACCAGGTGATGGACCGTATTGGACATGCCGCGGCCCTGGCCGGAGACATGGCGGTTTCCATCCACTGCCACAACGATCTGGGCATGGCATCGGCCAATTCCGTCATGGGGATCCTGGCCGGGGCCCGGGTGCTGGAAGTCTCGGTTTCCGGAATCGGGGAACGCAACGGTATCGGGGATCTGTATCTCACCTCCCGGATTTTGGCCGATCAGGGCATTCAGACCGGGTTCTCCCATGACAATATCGATCAGGTCCGGGAATATTATGAGTTTGTGGACGACATTGTCAGAGAACAGACCGGACAGGGCTTGATCCATGCGGCCACACCTGTTTTCGGACAGGCCGCGCACACCCATGTGGCCGGCACCCATGCCCAACACCTGTACGGTGCCGGGACCACCCCGGATTTTCACCTGAACCTGCTGTGCGGCAACCATCTGGTCAAAAAATACCTGACCCGTCACCACATCGGGTTTCATCCGGAGCATTTGCCGGCCATCACCGCGGCCGTTAAAGAGATGAGCATTCAAAAAAACCGGCGGCTCACACCTGCGGAAGTCCGGAAAATCGTGCGTTTTTCAGATTAAATCCATTTTTTGGCAAAAACAATTTGCAAAAAAAAACCCAATTTGTTTTAATTACGGTTTAGCTGTTTTTATCTCAACAAGGGCGGCCCATACATTATGACGATGGATTTTACAGATATTGTAATCGTGGCGGGAAACTATGGCAGCGGCAAGACGGAAACCGCGGTCAACCTGGCTGCGGCCTGCAGAAAAACCGGCAAATCCGTGGCCATTGCCGATCTGGACCTGGTCAATCCCTATTTCAGGACCAGAGAAGCCAGAATCCCTTTGGAAGCCATGGGGATCCAGGTGGTGCTGCCGGACCGCCAATACCTGCATGCGGACCTGCCCATCCTGGCCCCGGCCGTAGCAGACATTCTCCGGAACCCTTCGGATGTCACCATTCTGGATGCCGGCGGCGATGATGTAGGCGTGACGGTCCTGGCATCTCTGGCAGCGGTGCTCAAAGACCGCAAAATCCGAATGCTTCAGGTGATCAATGCGTTCCGGCCGTTTACCGGCGATGTGGCCGGATGCCTGAAAATCCAGAAGCAAATCGAAACCAGCGGCAAAATCAAGGTCACCGGCCTAGTGTCCAATGCCAATCTGATGGATGACACATCGGCGGCACATATCTACCAGGGATATGACCTGGTCAAGCAGGTGTCGGCTCATACCGGGCTGCCGGTGGAATTCATCACCGCCACTCCGCAAATCCAGTCACAGCTGGACATGAACCGGATTGCCTGCCCGGTGCTGACCATTGACAGACACATGACGCCCCCGTGGAAACATGCCGGCACCACATAATACAAAACCCAAAACAAAAACAAGGAGTCATACACATGGCATTTCAACACGTTATTGACGACGAGCGCTGCAAGGGCTGCGGCCTGTGTGTCAATTTCTGCCCGAAAAATGTTCTGGAAATCACCGACAAGGTGAATGCCAAAGGACATTTTCCCGTATACCAGGCCCGGCCGGAAGACTGCATCAAATGCAGCATCTGCTGCATCATGTGCCCGGATGTGGCCATCACGATTGTTGAAACCCAGGACGCCTGAACAAAGGAAAAAAACAATGGCAAAAGTATTGATGAAAGGAAACGAGGCCATCGGCGAGGCTGCCATTCGGGCGGGCTGTAAGAATTATTTTGCATATCCCATCACCCCTCAGTCCGAGGTGGCGGAATATCTGTCCAAACGGCTGCCCGAAGAAGGGGGCGTGTTTCTTCAGGGAGAAAGTGAAGTGGCGGTGGGGTATATGATTTTCGGCGCCGCCGGTGCCGGCGAGCGGGTCATGACCACCTCATCCTCGCCGGGCATCAGCCTGATGAGCGAGGCCCTGTCCTATATCACAGCGGCCCAGTGCCCGGCCGTGTTTGTGAATATCATGCGGGGCGGCCCGGGACTGGGGGGAATTCTGCCTTCCCAGGGCGATTATTTTCAGGCCACCAAAGGCGGGGGCCACGGCGATTACCATTTGCTGGTCCTGGCGCCGGACGGGGTCCAGGAAGCCGTGGAAATGACCATGCAGGCGTTTACCCTGGCGGAAAAATACCGGAACCCGGTCATGATCTTAGGCGACGGGCTGATCGGACAGATGATGGAACCGGTGGAGTTTCCCGACGATCTGAAAACCGAACCCACCAACAAAGATGACTGGGCCACCAACGGCATGGCGCATCGGAAAAGCGACAAACGCAACCTGGTGAAATCCCTGTTTCTGGATCCCTCGGCACTCAACAACAACAACCTGGTTCTCAAAGCCAAATACGAGCAGATGAAAAAAGAGGAAGTGCAGTATGAACTGTACAATGCCGATACCGATTACCAGGTATTGATCACTTCCTACGGCACCATGAGCCGGGTGTGCCGCACCTCCATCGACATGCTCAAATCCGAGGGCATCGAAACGGCCATGCTGCGGCCCAAAACCCTGTTTCCGTTCCCGGAAAAACAGGTGTTTGACGCCGCCGGCAAACAAAGCTGTAAAGCGGTCATCAGCATCGAAATGAGCATGGGCCAGATGGTGGAGGATGTGGAGCGCTGTGTCAAAGGCCGCCGGCCCGTAGAATTCTACGGCGAGTGCGGCGGAGAGATTCCGTCACCGGAAAAAATTATCGAAATCATCAAAGCACTGTTATAGGAGACCTTCATGGGAAAATCATTTTCACAACCAGCGGCCCTCTCCGCCACCCATACCCATTACTGCCCCGGATGCACCCACGGGATTGTTCACCGGCTGGTGGCCGAAGCCATCGATGACTTAGGGATCCGGGAAAAAACGGTCGGCATCGCCCCGGTGGGATGTGCGGTCCTGGCATACAACTATTTTAACTGTGATTTTCAGGAAGCGGCCCACGGCCGGGCCCCCGCCATGGCCACGGGCATCAAACGGGTGCGCCCGGATCTGATGGTGTTCACCTATCAGGGGGATGGCGATCTGGCCAGCATCGGCATGGGAGAAATCATCCATGCGGCCAACCGCGGGGAAAAATTCACCACCATTTTCATCAACAATGCCATTTACGGCATGACCGGCGGCCAGATGGCGCCGACCACCATGCCGGGACAGCGGGCCACCACCGCTCCCTTAGGCCGGGACACCGGTGAGACCGGCATGCCGATCCGCATGGCCAACCTGCTCGGAGAGCTGGTCACCCCGGCATATGTCACCCGTCAGGCCGTGCTCAAACCCCAGCAGGTCAATAAGGCCAAAAAAGCCATCCGGCAGGCGTTTCAATATCAGCTGGAAAACCGGTGTTTCAGTTTTGTCGAAGTGGTTTCCACCTGCCCCACCAACTGGGGCATGACACCCGTGGATGCGCTGAAATGGGCCGAGGATACGCTGCTGCCCTATTACGAGCTGGGAGATTACAAGGTACCGGAATAAAAACCATCCATTTCTTTACCCTAATACGTTTGGAGAAACCCATGCAGACAGAAATAAAATTTGCAGGATTCGGTGGCCAGGGCATCCTGCTCAGTGCGAAACTGCTCGCGTATGCCGCCATGAAGCAGGGATCATTTGTGGCCTGGATCCCGTCATACGGTCCGGAAATGCGCGGCGGTACCGCCTATTGCACCGTGGTGATCAGCGACCGGCTCATTGGATCGCCCATCATCAAAAACCCCACCCACCTGGTGGCCATGAACCGGCCGTCCCTGGAAAAATTTGAAAACGATGTCAAACCCGGCGGCATCATCTTCATCAACTCCTCCCTGATTCCCGTGACAAGTCAGCGGACCGACGTCACCCAGCTGGTGGTGCCGGTCAATGACATCGCCATTAAAGCCGGATCGGTCCGGGCCGCCAATATCGTTGCATTGAGCGCGTTTGCCGCCAAAAGCAAGCTGGTGGACCTGGAACTGCTCAAGGAATGTGTCAAAGAAGAATTTGCCGCCAAACCCAAAATCATCCCGTTGAACATGGAAGCGTTCGACCAGGGGGTGAAAATCGCGCAGACGGCATAACCACCTTTATCCAGCCGGGGTGGTCACTTCGGTGACACCCCTGGAAAACCTGACCATAAGAGAGGGACCGCCATGATCCGAATTGAAATTTCCTTGTTTCTAAAAAATGTGCCCGGCGAGCTGGCAAGGCTCACCGACCTGTTCGGCCAGGCCGGCATCAACATCGATGCCATCACCATCCAGGATGCATCCGCCTATGTCCAGAACCTGTTCGAAGCCCGGGGAAAATCTTTGAAACGGCTGGCATCGTCAGCCAGCTACAGTTCCATGCGCAAGGATTCCGCCGACTTCGCCCTGGTCCGGATGCTCACGGACAATCCGGATGCCTCCGTCACCCTGCTCAAGGAAAATGACTATCTGTTCGACACCAAGGAAGTGGTGGCGCTGGATATCACCAACCAGCCGGGTGAATTTGCCAAAATCGCCAAAAAGTTCGGCGAAGAACAGATCAACATCAATTATGTGTACGGGTCCGTGTCTGATGCCGACGGCAAATGCCTGTTCGTGTTCTGCCCCGAAGACGTGGCCTCCGCCGCCTCTTTTTTTGAATAAACCGCCGGGGTCAGTAAACCGCCGGGGTCAGGCCTTGTCTTTTTGATGTTTCATACGAAAATTACGAAACGTCAAAAAAGCAAGGCCTGACCCCAGTTTTAGGGTTTTCGTTTATCTTTGAGAATGTTGTTGGAAATCACGATGCGTTGAATTTCAGAGGTGCCTTCGTAAATGGTGAACACCCGGGCATCCCGGTAGAGCCGCTCCACCACATAATCCTTGGTGAATCCATATCCGCCGTGCATCTGGATGGCCCGGGCCGTGATCTCATTGACCATTTCCGAGGCAAACAGTTTGGCCATGGAGGCTTCTTTGGTGTACGGTTCCTTACGGTCCTTCATGGAGGCCGCAGACAGCATCAGCTGCCGGGCCGCCTCGATCTGGGTCGCCATATCCGCGATCTGAAACCGGATGGCCTGGTGCTTGGTGATGGGCACCCCGAACTGTTTTCTTTTGGACGCATAGGACACGGCCGCATCAAACGCGGCCTGGGCCACGCCCACGGACTGGGCCGCAATACCGATCCGTCCGCTGTCCAGACCGGACATGGCGATTTTGAAGCCATCCCCTTTTTTTCCCAGCATCAGGGAGGCAGGGACCCGGCAGTCCTCGAAAATCAAGTCTGTGGTATCTGAAGCCCTCAGCCCCATTTTATCTTCATTGTGCCCCACGATCAGACCTTTGGTGCCTTTGGGCACAATGAAACAGGAAATGCCCTTGTGGCCGGCCTCCGGGTCTGTTTTGGCCGTCACCAGCACCACTTTGGCATGTTTGCCCGAGGTGATGAACCGCTTGGTGCCGTTGATGATATAGTGATCGTCGTCTTTGACGGCAACGGTGGCCTGGGACACGGGATCGGATCCGGCATCCGGTTCGGTGAGACCGAATGCGCCGATCATTTCCCCGGACGCCAGGGGCACCAGGAACTGCTGTTTCTGTTCTTTTGTGCCGAAATTATTGAGACTTTCACACACAATGGAATTCTGCACAGACATCACCACGGAGGTGGATGCGCAGGAATAAGCGATTTCAGACAACGCCAGCACATAGGACACGGTATCAGCGGATTCTCCGCCGTATTCTTCGGGAATCATCATGCCCATGAGCCCGAGTTCCCCCATCTGCCGGAAGTTTTCCGCCGGAAACTCCTTGGTCCTATCCCGTTCCGCCGCCGTGGCGGCAATCACTTTTCTGGAGAATTCCCGGACCATGTTCCGGATCATTTTCTGTTCATCGGTCAAGTTAAAGAGCATCGCATGCCTCCATTGTCAGGGAACGTAAACCACCACGATCAGGGTTGCATTCATTTGTCCGGGATTGCGCAGGTCATGCTTGACCCCGGAATTGAAATGCAGGGAATCACCAGCGGACAGCACATTGACATGCTCTCCCACCTGGACCTCTACCTGCCCTTCCAGCACGTGGACGAACTCTTCTCCTTCGTGCTGGAATCCGACCCCTTCATGACGGGTTCCGGCTTCCACCACAATACGAAACGCTTTTAAATGCTGATTCTCAATTCCTGGCGTCAAAGGGGTATAGGCATATTGATCCGTGCGTTTGGTATAGGCCTGGGCCCGTTTTTCCACGGCGTCTTCCGGGTCCTTGAGCAGAAAATCGGAGTCCAGCTGCAACACCCTGGACATCTGAAGAAGGGTCCCCACAGACGGACGCTTGTCACCGCTTTCAATCTGTTTGATCACTTCCTTTGCCAGGCCGGTCTCATTGGCCATGGTATCCAGGGTGACCTTTCTGTCCAGCCGGGCCCGCTTGATCCGCTTGCCCACGGGCGCGCTTTTTTTTGTCCTGGCCATGTCATCTCCTAATCTACGGATTCGATCCAGTTTTCCGTATCTTTTGTCTTTCCATACTGGATGGATGTCAATGCATCATAAAACTTCATAGCGATCGGGCCGGGTCTGCCGTCACCGATGTGAATCACCTTGTCCTTGTAACAGATTTCCCCGACCGGCGAAATCACCGCTGCCGTGCCGGATCCGAACACTTCCATCAGACGCCCTGTTTCATGGGCATCAAACACCTCATCAATGCTGATTTTTCGTTCCGACACAGGCAATTGCCATTTTCTGGCAAGATCAATGACTGAAAACCTTGTGATGCCCGGCAGAATACTGCCGGTGAGATTGGGGGTCACCAGTTCATCATCGATGACAAAAAAGATGTTCATGGCCCCCACTTCTTCGACATATTTTCTTTCCAGGGCATCCAGCCAAAGCACCTGGGCGTATCCCTGTTTTTTGGCAATTTCTCCGGCATTGAGACTGGCCGCGTAATTGCCGGCGGTCTTGAACTCTCCGACCCCGCCGGGAACCGCCCTGACATGATCTGTGGACACCCAGATCTTGACCGGGGCCAGGCCGCCCGAGTAATAAGCACCCACGGAACATAAAATAATGAAAAACTTGAAGGTGAATGAGGATCTCACCCCCAGAAACGGGTCCGTGGCAATGACAAACGGCCGGATATACAGAGACGTGCCCAGGGTTTCGGGAATCCAGTCCTTTTCCAGTATGAGCAACTGCTTGAGTGCATCCATGACAAAATCGATGTCCAGTTCCGGTATGCACAGCCCCCGGGCCGACCGGTTCAGGCGTTCAAAATTATCCCTGGCCCGGAACAGCTGGATTTTTTTATCCGGGGTCTTGTACGCCTTGAGCCCTTCGAATATGGCCTGGCCATAATGAAACACCATGGCCGCCGGTGACAAAGATACCGATGCAAACGGTTCGATCCGCGGATCATGCCATCCTTTGTCCGTAGAATACTCCATCACAAACATATGATCTGTGAAAACGGTACCAAATCCCAGGTCTTCATCTTTTGGCCGGGTACCGGTTTTGGCAACCCGGGTCACTGCAATTTCCATCTTTTTCCTCCTGATTCATCACAAAAATATAGGTATTATCAAATTTTAAATATTTTGTTATAAGACCGTTTCACCGTTGCTTTGTCAAGCATATTTTATTTTATGCTGGTCAAGCGTTGCATTGAGTATTATGATGGAAAATATTTGTTGAATCCAACCGGATCATGAAGGAGGCCCGGCATGAGTGAAAAAAAATTCAAACAGATCTGCACCTGTGAAAAGTGCGGCAATGAAGCGGAAATGATTGTTACCTGCCAATGGGTTGAAGTGGAAGCGGCACAGGAAAAAAAGAAAGCAGAAAACACCCCTGTCAAAGTCAAAGGGACGGGCACCTGCACGTCCTGCGGCAATGAAGCAGACACCTGGATAGACCTCTAGGACGGTTACATGGACGATCGCCAAATCCTGGAAAACAAACGTATTCTGGTCGTGGATGACGAACCCGATGTCCTGGAAACCATGGAAGAGCTGCTGCACATGTGCCGGGTGGACACGGCCGGGTCGTTTGACACGGCTGTGCAGCATCTGGAAACCCATATGTATGATGCCGCGGTCCTGGATATCATGGGTGTCCGGGGGTATGAAATTCTGGAGATCACCCGCCGCATGAACCTGCCCACCCTGATGCTCACCGCCCATGCCCTGACACCCGAAAATCTGGAAACCGCCCTGGAAAAGGGAGCGGATGCCTATATCCCCAAGGAGAAACTCGTGGACATCTCCGTGTTTCTGGCGGATGTATTGACGGCCAGAAAACAGGGCCGACAGGCCAATGCCCGATGGTTCACGTTTGTCAAACCGGTATTTGACAAACTGTTCGGGCCGGAATGGCAGAAAAAAACAAAAATTGATGTCTGAATCGCTCAATCAAGGGGGATGGACACCTTGAATTCAGCGCCATGACCGGCATCCGACTCCAGCGCCATGTCCCCGCCCATGTCCCTGAGAAGCACCATCACACCGGCCAGGCCCAGACCGTGGCTTTGAATGGCATCTTCAATAGATCCCCCGGTGGTGAAATAGGTTTCAAATATCCGCTGGTGATCGACCCGGGGGATGCCCCGGCCGTCATCTTTCACCCACAGGGTCAGACGCCTGTTCTCGATGCTTCCACGAATATCCACACGGGCGGTCCGGTGTTTGAATGCGTTGGTCACCAGGTTTCTCAGGATCTGTCTGACTTTGGCCGCATCCAGACACACACTGGCTTCCCAGGTCGCTTTCTGAAAATCAAGGGTCACCCCGGCATCGGCGATCACTTCCTGAAGTTCGGCACAGGTGGTCACTTTTCTGACCCTGTCCGCCACGTTGGGGTCTGCCAGATCAAACACCTCCACCAGAACGCCCACAACCAGAGACGCCACGGTAAACTGTGAACAGATCATGACCCCTTCCCTGGAACGCCCCAGTTCCAGAACATCGTTCACCAGCCGCTGGGTGGCCAGTGTATTGCGGACAATCCGATTGAGCACCTTGAGCTGCTTTTCAGTCAACGGGCCATACACATCCTGACGTTCCAGAAGGGATCGGGCTCCGGCATTGATGACGGATATCGGCACTTTGAGATCATGGATCAGAATCTCGGTTTTGATGTTGGAGTCAGGTATCTTGTTCATCCCCTCTTAAAATCCTTGCAATTTGATTCAATGATTTTATATAGTGGCAATATCGCATTATCTGAATTGTTATACGAAGATACGTGAATCTTGTAAAGCCCTTTGGAGTTTTTATGGCGGACCGTGATGCTGAGATCGCTGAACTCGAAAAAAAGATTCAGGCACTGGAAGCAGAAAACCAGCTGCTGGGCAATATCATATACAAAGCCCCCATCCCCATTTTCGTGGTGGACCGGCATCACAAAATCAGCCATTTCAACCAGGCCCTGGAAGACTTGAGCGGATACAACGCCCGGGACATGATCGGAACCGACTGGCAGTGGAAAGCATTTTACGCACAAAAACGGCCTGTCATGGCGGATCTGATCATCGACAACGCACCGGATGATCAGATCCTTTCTCTGTACGGCCCCAAATACAAGAAAGCACTGGCCAACAAACACCTGTTTTCGGCCACCGATTTTTTCCCGGACCTGCCCCCGGCCGGGAAATGGCTGTTCTTTACCGCGGCCGCCGTGTTCGACGACAGCGGTACCATTGCCGGAGCGGTTGAAACCCTCCAGGACGTGACCGCTGAGAAAGCCAGGGAACAGGAGGTGTTCGATCTTTACCAGACCTATCACCAGGTACTGGAATTCATTCCATACCCCATTATCCTTTACGATAAAAACGGTCATGTCACCTATGTGAATCCCGCATTTACCCATGTGTTCGGCTGGCCCCTCAGCGAAATCAAAGGCCGGATCCTGGACTTTGTGCCCGAAGACCTGAAAGAGGAAACCAGCCGGATGCTGGACCGGTTCAGGGAGAACCAGCGAATCTCGCGCTACGAAACCCAGCGATTCACCAAAGACGGCCGGATGCGGGATGTCGTGATCTGGGCCGCTTCCTATACCTGGTCTAAAGAGCGGTCCGGTGAACATTTCGTGATCCTTAGAGACATTACCGAAGAAAAACGCCTGACCGCCAACAACCGGACCATTATGCGCATCAGTGCGGCCCTGCCCGAATATCCGGAACTCGAAGACCTCATGGACTACATCACCAGGGAAATCAAGGGGTTGTTGAACACCGAAGGGGCGGTGGTGCTGCTGTATGACGAAATCAAAAACGACCTGTTTTTTCTCGGGGCCGCCTATGACGACTCTCATACGGAACAGCGGGCCAGAAAGATCCGGTTCGCCTTAGATGAGGTGCTGGCCGGCAGGGTCCTGAAAACCGGAAAACCGGCCCTGGACAACAACGCGGACCGGTCGGAAAATCCCTATCCGGAGCGGGACCGCAAAATGGGATACAAGACAAGGAACATTCTGTGTGTTCCCATCCGGAGCGACAGCCGCATCACCGGTATTTTATGCGCGATCAACAAGAAACAGAACCCGTTTGACGACAATGACATGGAACTGATGACTATGATCGCCAGTACCGTGGGCATCTCCATTGAAAACGCCCGGTTTGCCAAGGCCCTCAAAGACGCCTACCTGGATGTGGCATCCATGAACCGGGCCAAGGACAAAGCCATCAACCATCTGTCCCATGAATTGAAAACCCCGGTGGCCGTGCTTACCGGTTCCCTGCAGATTCTCAAGAAAAAACTGTCGGAACTGCCTCAGATCAAGACCGAATCCACACTGGACCGGATCCAGCGCAATCTGAACCGCATCGTGCAGATCCAGGAGGAAACCGCCGATATCATGGACAAGAAAGTCTATGGGGCCAGGGATATGCTCCAGGTCATGCTCCAGACCTGCAAAGATGAACTGGCCACGTTGATCGAGCAGCACCTGGATGAAGAAGCTCCCATGGAAGTGGTCACGGCGGTCATTGAAAAAGAGTTCAGCTCCCCGGCGTTGAACAACCGGGATATCGATCTGAACCGGGCGCTGGCGGACCTTTTTGAATCCCTGAAACCCGCATTTTCCTTCAGAGACCTGGACATCACCGTGAATCTGGAAGACAATCTGCCGAAAATCCGCCTGCCCAGGGATGTATTTGAAAAATCTCTGGTCGGGTTGATCCGAAACAGCATCGAAAATACCCCGGATCATGGCCGTATCGACATCTTCACCCAGCAGAAACAAGACAGCGTCGTATTTACGGTCCATGATTTCGGCGTGGGCATTGAAACCGAAGACCAGAAACGGATTTTTGAAGGATTTTTCTCTGTCCAGAAAACCGCGGACTATTCCACCAAAACCCCGTATGATTTCAATGCCGGGGGCAAAGGCGTGGATCTGCTGCGCATCAAGCTGTTTGCCGACCGCCTGGGATTTTCCATACACATGGAATCCCGTCGCTGCCGCTTTCTGCAGGAGAACCCGGGCGAGAGCTGTCCGGGAAACATTGTTCAATGCCGGTTCTGCAACGAAGTGACCGACTGCCTGAATTCCGGACATTCGGTATTTTCAATCAATTTTCCATGTGAGAAAAAATATGAAAAAACACTTTGACAAACTGGAATCAATTGCATTACAACTAAAGTTGTAGCGAGACTGAGCGCTCGTTCTTATTTGAGCCCGGGTATTTGAACCGAATGTTGGACCGGTACCATACTGACAAGCATATTTGATTTGGCAAACTCTTTTTCCAGGGGGGATTCATGGACCAGCTGCACCAGTTAAGCTTTTTCGACATTTACGAAAAAAACGCCCGGCTCCTGAATGAAAAAACCGCGATCCTCTGGCGTCAACAGGAAATCAGCTTTACCGAACTGTATGAACAGACCCTGGGCCTGGCTGCCGGTCTCTGCTCGCTGCCGGCCGGAACGCGGGTGGCGGTCCTGTGCCGAAACCATCCGGTTTTTTTTCATCTTTTCGGCGCTGCATCCGCCCTGAACCTGACGCTGGTATTGATCAACCGGCGCCTGTCTGACAGCGAAATCCAGCATATCATCGAAGACACGACACCTCAGATGATCCTGTGCGACCATGACATGGCATCCCGGGCATCCCTGCTGGTCTCCCGGTGTCCCTTTCTGGATCAGCTTCTGGTGGTGGACGGTCCGGATGAAACCCTTTCATCGTGGTACCGGGACCCTCAAGCGTTTACCCCGGTTCTGTGCCGGAAGACCGACCCCTTTATGATCATCCATACGGCCGCGGTTCAGGGAAAGCCCAGGGGGGCGGTACTAAGCCAGGAAAACATCATACTTGCCAATCTGCAGCTGATTCACTATTACCATTTGAAACCCTCGTCGTGTGTGGCGGATATCCTGCCGCTGTTTCACATCATGGGCGTGAATCTGGCCCTGGCCGTCCTTCAAGCCGGCGGGAAAAACGCCATACTGGAAAAATTCGACCCCAATGACACCCTCACCCTTGTTCAAGACCTGAAAGTCACCCATCTGGGGTCCTTCCCTCCCATACTGACCCTTCTTTTAGACGCCATTGACACCGGCACCTATGATTTAAACAGCCTTGAACTTGCTGCTGGGCTAGATGCACCGGACACGGTCAAACGGTGGGAATCCACCACCGGTAAGCCCTTCTGGACCATGTACGGCCAGACCGAGACGTCCGGCCTGATCACGTTTTCTCCGTATTTTGAACGCGCCGGTTCCGCTGGTGCGGTCTCGCCACTGGTGGATATCCGAATTACAGATGATTTTGACCGGTTCCTGCCTGCCGGAGAAACCGGTGAAATAATTGTCAGGGGACCGCTGGTGTTCCAGGGATACTGGAACGCTTCGGAACTGAATGCACACACGTTCCGGAACGGCTGGCATCACACCGGCGACCTGGGCATGATTGATGTGGATGGTTTTCTGTTTTTCAAGGGGAGAAAAGCGGAAAAAGAACTGATCAAACCCGGAGGTGAAAACGTGTTTCCGGCAGAGGTGGAGCAGGCCGTCATGCAGCATGACGCCGTAAAAGAAGTGTGTGTGTTCGGCGTGCCGGATCCCAAATTTGGCGAAGGCATCAAAGCCGTATGCAGCCTGCACCCGGACAAGACCGTGACAGCGGAAGAATTGATCCGATTCACCGGGTCCGTGATCGCGGGGTACAAAAAGCCCCGATATGTGGCATTCATACCGGATCTTCCCAAAACAGGGGACGGCACCATTGACCGGGAAAAAATTAAACAGCAGTTCTCATAACACCGCCACCCGGTGTGTATGGGAAAATCTGTTTTTTTCCAATAACCCACAGCATTTGGATTCTTTATGGCGCAATTAACAATTTCAGACGTAACGCTTAATTTCGGCGGGCTCAAAGCCCTGTCCAATGTGGACATGGTCTTCGAACCGGGGCTGATCACCTCCATCATCGGACCCAACGGGGCGGGGAAAACCAGCATGCTCAACTGTATTTCCGGATTTTACCACCCCACCAAAGGAAAAATCCTTTACAAGGACAAAGACCTGACCCATGCATCGCCCCATCAGGTGTCCACCATGGGTATCGCCCGGGCCTTCCAGAATCTGGAGTTGTTTTCCGGGCTGTCGGTGCTGGACAACCTGCTGCTGGCCCGGCACCAGAACCTGACCTATTCGTTTCTCCAGGCCACCATTTTTTATGGAAAAGCCGCCCGGATCGAAGCGGAAAACAGGGCCGCCGTGGAAGATGTCATTGATTTCATGGAACTGGAGCCGGTGCGAAAACATATGGTGGGGAGCCTGAGCTACGGATTTCAAAAAAAAGTGGAAGTAGCCCGGGCTTTGACCATGGACCCGGAGATTCTGCTGCTGGACGAACCCATGGCCGGCATGAACATCCAGGAAAAAGAAGATATTGTCCGGTTTGTCATGGATATCCAGAAAGAGCGCAATATCACCGTGGTGCTGGTGGAGCATGACCTGGGGGTGGTCATGGATATTTCCGACCGGATCTATGTGCTGGATTTCGGAGAAGTCATCGGATCCGGCACCCCGGAGGAAGTCGCCAACAATCCCAAAGTCATTGAAGCCTATATCGGGGAGGACTGATCATCATGAGCAACAATGAACACCTGCTGAAATTATCCATCCCCCAGCTGCTGCGGTGGCGGGTGGCTGAATCCCCCAAACGCACGGCCCTCAGGGAAAAGGATTACGGCATCTGGAATGCCTATACCTGGGAAGAATATTATGATTATGTGAGAAAAACCGGCATGGGATTGCGGGCCCTGGGCCTGGGCAAGGGCGACACCATTGCCATTATATCGGACAATATCCCGGAACTGCTGTTTATGGCCATCGGGGGCCATGCCATCGGCGCCATCTCGGCCGGCATCTATCAGACCACCATGCCCGCTGAAATCGCCCAGATCATCCAGTACCTGAAAATCTCCGTGGTTTTCTGCGACAACCAGGAACAGGTGGACAAGGTCCTGGAGGTACGGGACCAGATCCCCAATGTGAAAAAGGTCATTTTCGAAGATCCCCGGGGCATGCGGGAATATATGTCCGACGACTGGTTCATCAACATCCGGGATCTGTTTGAGATGGGGGATGCCGCCCATGCCGAAGACCCGGACCTGTTCGAATCCCTGGTGGACCAGGGAAAACCCGACGATGTCTGCCATCTGTGCCTGACTTCGGGTACCACAGGGCTTCCCAAGGGCACCATGATGACCCATAAGAACTATATCAACATGGGCGTCAGAATCACCCAGGTGGACCCGCTGGAAGAAACCGATGAATATGTCTCTTTTCTGCCCTTTGCCTGGATCGGGGAACAGATGAACTCCTTTGGTGTGGCCATGGCCACGGGGATCACCATCAATTTTCCGGAATCCGTTGAAACCGCCATGTCGGATTTAAAGGAGATCGGCCCCCATTTCATGTTCGGGGCCCCCCGGATCTATGAAGGCATCCGGTCCGAAATCTGGCTGAAGATCGACCAGTCCTACTGGTTCAACAAACTGATGTACAACTATTTCATCAACGTGGGCATTGCGGCGGCAGGATACCGAATGACCGGCAAATCCATGCCGGCAATGCTCCGGTTCAAGGCATGGCTGGGCAAACAGATCATCTTCCGGCCCCTGGTGAACCAGATCGGGCTGCTGCGGCTGCGGCGGGCCTATACCGGCGGGGCCGCCCTGGGACCCGAACTGTTCACCTTTTACCAGGCCATCGGGGTCAACCTCAAACAGATTTACGGCCAGACCGAAATCACCGGTATTGCATACATGCACCGAGACGGGGATATCCGGCCGGAAACCGTGGGCAAGCCATTGCCCGGCACCGAGTGCAAAATTGCCGATGACGGGGAGATCCTGTCCCGATCCCCCTCGGTATCTCCCGGATACTTTGAACTGCCGGAAAAAACCAAAGAACTGCTGGAAGGCGGATGGCTGCACTCCGGAGATGCCGGATTCATTGATGAAAACGGGCACCTGGTGGTCATTGACCGGGTATCTGATGTGATGCACAACAACAAGGGGGAGATGTTCTCGCCCATGTTCCTGGAAAATGCCCTCAAATTCAGTCCCTATATTAAGGAAGCCGTCATTTTCGGTAACCAAAAGGATTTTGTGGCAGCCCTCATCAACATCGACCCCATAGTGGTGGGAAAATGGGCCGAAGACAGAGGATTGTCCTACTCCACCTACATGGATCTGTCCAAAAAAAAGGATGTGGCAGACCTGATCATGGAACAGGTGATCGATGTCAATTGCCGGGCGGAAAAAGAACACTTTAAGATCAAGCGGTTTGCCCTGCTGTACAAACTGCTGGATGTGGATGACGGAGAGCTGACCAAAACCGGCAAAATCCGCCGCAAATTTGTGCAGGAACAGTATCAGAACCTGTATGAGGCGTTGTATGATGAAACTGTCAGTGAAAAAGAGGTCGAAGCGTCCTTCCAGTACCAGGACGGCCAGTCGACCCTGGTAAAAACCCAGATCGCATTTTACACGGTGAAAGGAGTCTGATGAGTTATTTTTTTCAAATTGTGGTCAGCGGCATCGTGGTGGGTTCCATCTATGCACTGGCAGCCCTGGGACTGGTGCTGGTGTACAAATCCAGCCGGGTGGCCAATTTCGCCCACGGACAGATCATTGCCGCAGGTGCGTTTATTACCTTTTTCCTCACGGTCCGGCTGGGAGTACCCATCTTTTTTTCATTCCTGGCCTCCATGCTCATCACCTTTTTTCTGGCCATGAGTGTGGAAAGAATCTTTTTGCGACGGCTCATCGGGGAACCCATCATCTCGGTGATCATGGTCACCATCGGGCTGGCCTCCATTTTTGACGGGCTGATCTATCTGACCCCGTTCGGGTCGGAGAACTTTTCATTTCCCGACTTTCTGCCCACTGAATCCATTGTGGTGGGCGGGGTATCCATTTCCTGGACCCAGCTGGTGGGGGTGATCATCACCTTTGTGCTCATCGGGGCCTTTTCCTGGTTCTTTAAAAAATCTACGGTAGGGATCTCCATGCGGGCCGTGTCGGACGACCAGTTCGGTGCCATGTCCGTGGGCATTTCGGTTCCCCGGGTGTTTGCACTGGCCTGGGCCACAGCCGGGCTGTCAGCCGCCGCTGCCGGGTGCATCATCGGCAATGTCACGGGGTTGAATTTTGAAACCCTTCATGCTTTCGGCATCGTGGTGTTTCCCGTGGTGATCTTAGGGGGCCTGGATTCCATTTTAGGGGCCGTGGTGGCCGGCATCATCATGGGGCTGATCCAGCAGTTTGCCTCAGGATACCTGGACGGCAATTTCGGGCTCAACGGCACCGGCGATGTGATGCCATATATTATTTTGTTGATCATCCTTCTTTTTAAACCACATGGATTGTTCGGTGTCCATGAAATCGAGCGGGTGTAACCTATGTCACAGAATCGGTGGTTAGCCACAGGGAATTTTTTCACCTCCTACAAACAAGAGCAGCGAACCTTTTTCACCCACCTGGACCGGACCATATTCACCTGTTTTCTGGTCATTTTGTTCGGGTGGCCCCTGTTGTTTGAAATCAGCAACAAATACATGCTGGTGCTGGACAACATCCTGATTGCCATTGTGGCGGTCATGGGACTGAACCTTTTGCTGGGATTTGCCGGGCTGATCTCCATCGGCCATGCCGCGTTCGTGGGCATCGGGGCCTATACCGTGGCTTCGGTGTGTCAGGTCATCGGAGAAAACCATGTGATCGTCACCCATTTCTGGCCGGTGCTCATTGTGCTTGCCGGTCTCATGGGGGCGGCGTTCGGGGCGTTCGTGGGGCTGCCGGCCCTGCGGCTCAAGCATCTGTACCTGGCCATTGCCACCCTGTCGTTCCAGATGATCTTTGAATGGTTCATCCAGTTCATGAGCTTTTTCAACCAGGGCCAGACCATCTATGTGGGACGGGCCCACTGGCTCACCGGCCAGGTGGGCAGAAGCGACCATTACCTGTTCTGGTACTATATCATCCTGACCATTGTGGTGATCCTGGGGTTCGGGGTCAGAAACCTGCTGAAAACCAAATACGGGCGGTGCCTGGTGGCGGTGCGAGACAACGACCGGGCCGCCGACGCCATGGGCATGAACCCGGGACTCACCAAGGTGTATGCCTTTGCTCTGGCCGGATTCTTTGCCGGCGTGGCCGGGGCGCTGCACGCCTATCTCTACCGGGGGGTGGGGTTTGATTCCTTTACCCTGCATCACTCGGTGGCCTATCTGGCCATGGCCATTGTCGGGGGCCTGGGCACGTTGAACGGGATTTTCTGGGGACCGGTGGCCATCAAATACCTGGATCTGCAGGTGGAGCAGTTCTCGGAACTGGCCGGGCACTACCTGACCTATGCCCCGAACGTGGCCACCGCGTTGAAACCTCTGAGCTTTGGTCTGGTCATCGTACTGTTTCTGATGTATGAACCCCGGGGCATTGCCAACTGGTGGCGCATCGTCAAATCATATACCAAGCTGTGGCCGTTCCGCTACTGATAGAGATCGCGGCAGCGGCGCCAGCTTTGATCATATTTCAGGTCATAACCCCAACCACAGGAGGCAAGTATCATGAAAAGCAAAACAACCTTAATTTTCAACGTATTTCTGGTTATTGTGTTCGTATTTGCATTCACCCTGCCGGCAAGTGCCGGCAAAACATACAAACTCGGGATGTCTCTGGCCATCACCGGCCCCACATCCGATGCGGGGAACCCTTATGCCAAGGGTGCTGAAGACTGGTTTAAGTTTGTCAATGAAACCGATTATCTTGGGGATGGTGACAAGATCGACTGCCCCATCCGGGATGACCAGTACAAAAATGACGTCACCAAGCGGTTTTTTGAAGAATTTCTGGATGACGGCATTCTGATTTTCTTGAGCTATGCCACCGGCGGCAACCTGGCATTGAAACGCGATTTTGAAGAAGTCCAGATCCCGGTGATTCCGGCCTCCTATCATGAAGGCCTGATCGTGGATGCCAACTACACCTTCATGCCTGTGGCCACCTATTCGGAAAACGCGGTGGGACTGGCCGAGTATGTCATGGAAAACCATAAAGGGGGCGATACCCCCCAGGTCGCTTTCTTTATTCATCCATCCGCATTCGGCAGGGGGCCGCTGGAGGACACTCAGAAAGCCATTGCCGAAGGACTGAACATCGAGATCGTCGAAGTGGTGGAACATGGGACTGATCTTGACAACACCGCCATGCTCCAGCGCCTGGTGAGCAAGGATGTCCAGTATGTAATCTGCCACACCGTGCAGACCCCGGTGGCCACCATGCTCACCGATGCCCAGCGCTTAGGGGTGACGGCCGGCTCTTTTGGTGAAAAAGGCAAGCTCACCTTTCTGGGTGCCCACTATACCGGTGGCTCCGACCTGATCGCCCTGGCCGGCACCGCCACCGAGGGATACCTGTGGGCCGATTCCTATAACCTGACCTCGGAAAACAATGAAGGGGCCAAAAAACAGCTGGAACTGGCGGCACGGTACGGCCGGGATGACAAGGCCGCCAACTCTCACAATTACGGTGCCGGCATTCTGGCGGCCCAGATCGCCACCGAAGCCATCAAAATGGCCAAAGAAACCGGGTTGAAAGTGACCCGGGAAAACCTGTACATCATGCTGCAGAAAATGAATTTCAACTCCTTTGTGGCAGCCGGACCGGTCACCTACTCAGACACCGAACGGATCGGCGTGGATGTCCAGAACATTTATGTGGCCCAGGACGGCGTGTTCAAAAAGATCCAGTCTTTTGAATCCAAGTACATACAGAAAGTCCGGGCCGGCCGGTAACGGTAAATTTACCCTGCCGGAAGATCATCGACATTTCCGGCAGGGTCAACCCCAAGCCAGAGAAATTATCTATGGAAAACAATCTGCTGGAAGTCAACAATATTGAAGTGGTGTACAACGATATCATCCAGGTTCTGCGGGGTGTCAGCCTGTATGTGCCCAAAGGCAGCATCGTGGCCCTGCTGGGCACCAACGGCGCCGGCAAGACCACAACCCTGCGGGCCATCTCCGGGCTGCTGAAGCCGGAAAACGGGGCGATCCGGGAAGGGCGTATCACGTTTGACGGCACTGACACCACCCATATGATGGGGACCGAAGTCGTCAAATACGGAGCGGTGATGGTGCCTGAAGGCCGCCGGGTCTTCAAGCACCTGACCGTGAACGAGAACATTATTGTGGGGTCCATCACCCGCAAGGACGGGGCCGCGGCTATCAAAAAAGACAATGACCTGATGTTCAAACACTTTCCCCGGCTGACCAATGTCACTAACCGGATGGCCGGGTACAGCTCCGGCGGAGAACAGCAGATGATCGCTATCGCCCGTGCCCTGATGGCCGCGCCCAAGATGCTGATGCTGGACGAGCCCTCCCTGGGACTGGCGCCGCTGCTGGTCAAAGAGATCTTTGAAAACATCCAGCGCATCAACCAGGAACTGAAAACCACCATTCTGGTGGTGGAACAGAATGCCAAAGTGGCCCTGGCGGTATCTGATTATGCCTATATCATGGAATCCGGCAAAATCGTTCTGGAAGGCCCGTCCAAAGAGCTGCAGAACAACCCGGATGTCAAGGAATTCTATATGGGCATCACCAAAGGGGGTGGACGCAAATCCTTCAAAGATGTAAAATCCTATAAACGGCGCAAACGCTGGATGTAGACCTTAACAGTTAGGAGCTCAACATGAATATTCTGGTGGGATATGACGGTGGAGAAGAAGGACGCCTGGCGCTGTCCCTGGCCCGGGATACCGCAGTTTTCCACAATGCCTTTGTCCATGTGATCACTTCCATGGAAGGCGGGAGTTCGGAAAAACAGGCCGATATCCAGACGGCGGGAAAAAACCTGAATTTTGCCGAAAGCCTTCTGGCGCACGCCAATATTGAATGCGACTGCCAGCAGAGCGTTCGGGGCATGTCCGCCGGAGAAGACCTGGTGAAATTTGCTGAAGAAAACGATATCAACCATATTTTTCTGGGAATCCGAAAAAAATCCCGGGCCCAGAAAGCCATCCTCGGATCCACGGCCCGGTACGTGATTCTCAAGGCTCCCTGCCCGGTCACAACCGTAAAGTTTGATCTGGACACCATATCCAACCAGGACCTGATCAAAGACCGCCGTATCCTGGTGGTGGATGATGAACCCGATATCCTGGAAACCATTGAAGAACTCATGGACATGTGCCTTCTGGATACAGCTGAATCCTTTGAGGCTGCCAGAAAAAAACTGGATGCATCCGCGTATGATCTGGCGATCCTGGACATTATGGGCGTCAGAGGCTATGACATCCTGGCGCTGGCCAGGGAAAAAGACCTGCCGGCCCTGATGCTCACGGCCCATGCCCTGACCCCGGAAAACCTGAAGGAATCCATCAAAAAAGGAGCGGATGCCTATATTCCCAAAGATGAGCTGGCCAATCTGCCAACCCATGTGGCGGATGTGATCCGGAACCGGATCCAGGGGAACCAGGGCTATGGGGCCTGGTTTTCCAAACTCAAACCGTTTTTCGACAAATCCTTTGGATCCGGATGGCAGGAAAAAGACAAAAACTTCTGGAATTCGTTCAATGACAAATACGGCAGGTAATCATTCATAGCACGCATACGGCATCCGGAAACCGGGTCAACCGCTCCAGCCCGGTATCTGTGACAAGCCAGGTATTTTCAATTCCCATAACCCCTTTGCCAGGCAGAATCACTTTGGGTTCCAGGGCC
The DNA here is from genome assembly GCA_011389835.1 of Desulfotignum sp. Lineage (GTDB taxonomy): Bacteria > Desulfobacterota > Desulfobacteria > Desulfobacterales > Desulfobacteraceae > Desulfotignum. Next base: position 22,713 of record JAABTO010000002.1, read on the forward strand.
AGGACCATGCCCGAGGCCAGCACCATGGTCTGACCTTGGGCGATAAAAGGAAATTCGTCCAGTTCAATGCCCAGTCCATGGGCGGTAAACCGGATTTTCGGATGGGCCGCGCCCATGAAATAATCCCCATACCCCAGATCCTCGGCCATGGCGGTCATCTGGTCATACAGATCCCCTGTCACAACTCCCGGAACCGCAGCCCGACTTACGGTTTCCTGAATCGACAGCATGGCTTCATGCGCCTTTTCCAGCTCATCGGGCAGCGCCCCCAGAGAAAAAATCCGTGCATGATCTGCCAGGTATCCGTCCAGAGAAAACACATAATCCACCAGCACCGGTTCGTTAGGACGGATCACATCCCGGCCCGGGCCCTGGCCGATACTGGGATTGAGTCCGGCTCCGGCCGTGGGAGAGGCAAATCCCCCGGGCACGGCCGCACTAGGCCCGCACATGATATGCCCGTAAAACAGATAGCTGTCCCACATCCGCATGCGGATCAGCCCCTGATGCCCCAGTTTTCGGGCATGGGCCTCCAGAAGGCCGGCCAGTTCGATTTCCGGCATACCGGGTTGAATCAATACCTTGACCTGTTCGGCCACCCGGTCGGCCATGAGCGCCGCATTCCGGATACATTGAATTTCAAATTCGGATTTCACCGCCCGCTGGGACCGGATCTCCAGGGACACATCCCGGATGGCGCTAGTGGTGAAAATCTCTTTGTACATCAGATACTGGGCCGTCGGCAGCACATCCAGCTCCATGCCCAGGGTTTCGGGCCGGGTCAGGCCCTCACCAGACAGAATATCCGGAATTTTTTTCGGGCTCAGGACCGGGATCACCGGCAGAGGTGTCTCGGCCCTGGCCCGTTCCACATTCTTGAACACCATGAATACCGCGTCTCCCTTTTCCGGAACATACAGCCATCCGGTCTGGGTGGTGCCAGTGTAATAAAACAGATCCGCTTTCTGAATCACCAGGGCCCCGTCAAGGCCCTGGTTTTTCAACCGGTGCTGAAAATCAAGGATCCGGGTGCTCAATTCATGGACTGGAACAATATTACACAATTGTTCATTTATATTCATAAAAGCCCTTACCGGTCTTTCGGCCCAGCCAGCCCACTTCCACATATTTTCTGAGTAGCGGACAGGGCCGGTACTTGGAATCTTTGAATCCGTCGTACAGGGTTTCCATGATGGCCAGGCAGGTGTCCAGACCGATCAGATCGGCCAGGGCCAGGGGGCCCATGGGGTGGTTCATGCCCAGCCGCATCACCGTGTCGATATCTTCGGCTGTCCCTACCCCCTGGTACAAACAGAACACCGCTTCATTGATCATGGGCAGCAGAATCCGGTTGGCAATAAACCCGGGATAGTCACTGGCCTGGGCCGGTGTTTTGCCGAATTTTTCAGACAGTTTCCAGGTGATGTCAAAGGTCTCATCCGAGGTGGCAATGCTCCGGATCACCTCCACCAGCTTCATCAGCGGCACCGGGTTCATGAAATGCATGCCGATGACCTTGTCCGGCCGGGAGGTCTGGGCCGCAATCCGGCCGATGGGAATAGACGAGGTGTTGGTGGACAAAATCACATGGTCCGGACAGATCCTGTCCAGGTCCTTGAAAATGTTGAATTTCAGGTCTTCGCGCTCCACGGCCGCTTCCACGACAAAATCCACCTTTGCCATGTCGTTCAGATCCGTGGTAGTGGTGATCCGTTCCAGAATAGCGGACTTGTCCGCTTCGTTGATCTTCTCTTTTTTGACCATCCGGTCCAGGTTTTTGGTGATGTTGGCCACCCCGCTGTCGCAGAATTCCGGTTTGATATCACTCATGATCACTGACAGGCCCGAGGCGGCTGCTACCTGGGCAATGCCGTTGCCCATCTGGCCGGCACCAATCACACCAAAGATCTTTATATCCATTTTTTTCTCCTGTTTGATTACGTTTGTTTCACTGATGTTGGATCATCGACGGACCACCAGGGCCACTGCTTCTCCACCTCCCAGACACAGAGACGCCAGCCCCTGATGTACATCGCGCTTTTCCATTTCATACAGCAGCGTGGTCAGCACCCGGGCACCGGACGCGCCGATGGGATGCCCTAAAGCCACAGACCCCCCATTGACGTTGACCCTGGCGGAATCCAGTTCCAGTACCTTGTTGATGGCGGTCGACGTTCCGGAAAACGCCTCATTGATCTCGAACAGATCGATATCGCTGATACGGATCCCTTCTTTTTTCAACACCTTGGGAATCGCATAAATCGGTGCCATCAGCACATATTTCATGTCAATCCCATAAGAGGCCTGGGCACCGATCTGTGCCAGGATGGGGCATCCCAGTTCCTTTGCCTTTTTCTCACTCATGACCACCACGGCGGATGCGCCGTCGGAAATAATGGACGCATTGCCGGCCGTGCCCACCCCGTCTTTTTTGAACGCGGGTTTCATCTTTGACAGCAGGTCGAACGACGTTTTCTGGGGGCATTCATCCGTGTCAAACACTTTGGGATCTCCCTTGCGCTGCGGTACGCTCACCGGCAGGATCTCTTCTTTGAACCGGCCCGATGCCATGGCCTCGTTTGCCCGGCGGTAGGACTCTGCCGCATACCGGTCCTGATCTTCTCTGGACACCTCCCAGCGTTCCGAACACAGTTCATTGGACATGCCCATGTGAAAATCATTGACAATGTCCCACAGCCCGTCATGAATCATGTGGTCCTCGATACGGCCCGGCCCCATGCGGTGCCCCCACCTGGCCTTGTCCATGTAATACGGGGCCATGCTCATCGTCTCCATGCCACCGGCCACCACCACATCGGCATCATTGCACTGGATGGCCTGGGCCGCCAGCATCACCGCTTTTAAAGATGATCCGCACACCTTGTTCACGGTTATGGATTCCACTTCCCAGGGCAGCCCGGCCTTGACCGCGGCCTGCTTGGCCGGGTTCTGGCCGTAGCCGCAGGGCAGCACCATGCCCATGATACATTCATTGACCCGGGATGATTCAATACCGGCCCGGGTGATGGCTTCTTTGATCACCATACCCCCCAGATCGGTGGCGCCTATGGTACTCAGTGTCCCGCCGAAACTGCCCAGAGGCGTTCGGACGGCACTGACGATGACTGCGTTCTGCATGGATCGTTCTCCTTTTGAATTTCTGTCAATTATTCGCTATATTGCAGCTGGAATGTATCAGCTGTCTGTATCCTTTGCAAGTGTTTTCCAACCCGGACGAGCCCTGATCCGGCGTTTTTGGGCAAAGCCACCGTGCCAAGGGACGGCTGGTCAACAGACCCGTGCCTGAGGGGTGTGTGGGTTTCACTCCTCTGCCGTCTTTGACAAGGCGTAGAGCATGCTGCGCTAAACGGCAAAAACTGCGGGCAGGTATGTCCTCAAACAGTTTGCCGTTCTTCACGCTTCGCATGCCCAACGCCTTGTAACAAACACGTCAGAATGGGATTCAACCCACACACCCCTCCGGACACTGGAAGATGCTGGCGGCGATACCGTCCCCAAGGCCTTCACTCAAACCGATTTTCTGCACAGCCGAGCCCCTGGCGGGGGTGCCTTGCCGACGGACTGTCGGAGCCACCCCGAGGATTCCAGGCCGGCGGCAAGTCACCCCCGCCAGGGGCGGCACTCTGCCGACATTTGAGATCAAGACTGCCGCTGCAGCTGATTATAGCCTCGTGGCCGGTTCAAATCGACGGCTACATGTTCCGGCGGTACTTGCCTCCCACTTCGTACAGGGCCCCTGTGATGGTACCCAGGGAACAGACCTTGACGGTCTCCATGAGTTCCGCAAACATGTTGCCGCCGTTCAAAGCCGTCTCCTGCAGCCGCTTCAGGGCCGCTTCCTGTTCATCCTGATGGGTGGCTTTGAACGCATCCAGCCGTTCCAGCTGAGCATTTTTCTGTTTTTCGGTCGACCGGGACAACTCCAGATGATTGGCCATGTCCGCATAGTTTGCATCCGGGTCCTCAAAGGTGTTGATACCGACCAGCGGCAGTTTGCCCGAATGCTTGAGATGCTCGTAATACATGGACTCTTCCTGGATCTTGCCCCGCTGGTATCCGGTTTCCATGGCGCCAAGCACCCCACCCCGCTCGGTAATGCGCTCGAACTCCACCAGCACGGCCTCTTCCACCAAATCTGTGAGTTCATCCAGGATAAACGACCCCTGGAGCGGGTTCTCGTTTTTGGCCAGGCCCCATTCTCTGTTGATGATCAGCTGAATGGCCAGGGCACGACGCACCGATTCCGCGGACGGGGTGGTGATGGCCTCGTCAAACGCGTTGGTATGAAGCGAATTGCAGTTGTCGTAAATGGCGCACAGGGCCTGCAGGGTGGTGCGGATATCGTTGAACTGGATATCCTGGGCGTGCAGGGACCGGCCCGAAGTCTGGATATGGTATTTGAGTTTCTGGGATTTGTCGTTTCCTTTGTATTTGTAGCGCATGGCAACCGCCCAGATGCGGCGGGCCACCCGGCCGATCACCGTGTATTCCGGATCCATGCCGTTGGAAAAGAAAAACGACAAAGACGGGGCGAACTCATCGATATCCATGCCCCTGGACAGGTAGTACTCCACATAGGTGAACCCGTTGGCCAGGGTAAGGGCCAGCTGGGTGATGGGATTGGCCCCGGCTTCAGCAATGTGGTATCCGGAAATAGACACGGAATAGAAATTCTTCACCTGGTGATCGATAAAATACTGCTGGATGTCCCCCATCATTTTCAGGGCGAACTCAATGGAAAAAATGCAGGTATTCTGGCCCTGGTCCTCTTTGAGAATGTCGGCCTGGACCGTGCCCCGCACCGACGAAAGCGCGAACGCCCTGAGTTCGGCAGCCTCTGTTTCATCGGGTTTGCGGCCGTTTTCTTTCTCGAATTTATCCATCTGCTGATGGATGGCCGTGTTCAGAAACATGGCCAGCATCATGGGGGCCGGGCCGTTGATGGTCATGGACACCGACGTGTTGGGGGCGCACAGGTCAAATCCGTCATACAGCACCTTGACATCTTCGAGCGTGCAGATGCTCACCCCGGAGGTGCCGATCTTGCCGTAGATATCGGGCCGCCGGTCCGGGTCAAACCCGTACAGGGTTACCGAATCAAACGCCGTAGAAAGCCGTTTGGCCGGATACGAGGAAGACAGCAGCTTGAACCGGCGGTTGGTGTCCGCAGGTCCGCCCTCTCCGGCAAACATCCGGGTGGGGTCCTCATCCGCCCGTTTCAACGGAAACACCCCGGCGGTATAGGGAAACTGGCCGGCAAAATTCTCCTTGCGCATCCACTGGTACTGATCCCCGGGATCGGTAAACCGGGGCCGAGCGATCCTGGGAATTCTGGAATGTGACAAAGATTTTGTGTACAGGGGCACCCTGAACTCTTTATCCCGGACATGGTAGATGAATTCATCTTTTTCATAGGCCTGAACGCTGGTCTCATACTGATCGATCAGATCATCGGTGTCCGGTTCCACCTGCTGCCGGGCCCCTGTCAGGGCCTGCTTCAGTCCGGCAAGGGCCTGATCCATATCTTCCGGTTGAATCTCCAGGTCTTCCAGCGCCGAGGACAGGTGCCAGCACCGGCGGACCGCATCGGCCTGGTCCTGTGTGGCTTTGTGGTACTGGCGCACCGTGTCCGCAATCTCCGCCAGATACCGGGTGCGCTCGCCCGGAATGATAATGGTTTTGGACGAGGACTCTTTGACATCGGCCCGGGGAATGGATGAAGCAAAGGCGGTCCCTTTAGCCTGGTTGATCTGATCCAGCAGGGTATGGTAAAAAGCGGTGAGACCGTCATCATTGAACTTGGAGGCGATGGTGCCGTAAACCGACATCTCCTTGGGGTCCTTGTCCCAGGCCTTTCGGTTGCGCTGCACCTGTTTTCTCACGTCCCGGATGGCATCTTCGGATCCTTTTTTCTCGTATTTGTTCACCACCACGATATCCGCATAATCCAGCATGTCGATCTTTTCCAGCTGGGACGGGGCCCCGTACTCCGCAGTCATTACATACACGGACACATCCACCAGATCCACCACCCGGGAATCGCCCTGGCCGATGCCGGCCGTTTCCACCAGGATCATGTCAAATCCAGCTGCCTTGACCACTTCCACGGCGTAAGGAAGGGATTCCGGCAGTTCGGTCTGGGACCGCCGGGTGGCCAGCGACCGCATGTACACCCGGTCACTGTCAATGGCATTCATGCGGATCCGGTCCCCCAGAAGGGCACCGCCGGTCTTGCGGCGGGAAGGATCACAGGAGATAATGCCGATGGTCACCTCGGGCAAATCACGCAGAATCCGGATGATCAGTTCGTCGGTGAGAGAGGATTTACCGGCCCCGCCGGTACCGGTAAGGCCGATGACCGGAATGTTTTTCGACCCGGCTGCCGGGGTCAGACGGGCCATGATTTGTGTCAGCCGGTCCGGATCATTTGCACCGGCCTCCTGGACCGCGGAGATGACCCGGGCGATGGTGAGCTTGTTGTCCACGTTCAGCCGGTCGAATTCCAGATGATCGAAATCCACACTCGGCCCGTCCATTTTGCGCATCATGTCGTTGATCATCCCCTGGAGACCCATCTTGGCCCCGTCTTCGGGCGAATAGATCCGGGTGATGCCGTAAGCGTGCAGTTCCGCCATTTCCGCCGGGATGATCACCCCGCCGCCGCCGCCGAAGATCTTGACATGGGAGGCCCCGTGCTCATCGAGCAGGTCTTTCATGTACTTGAAATATTCCATGTGCCCGCCCTGGTAACTGGAAACGGCAATGCCCTGGGCATCTTCCTCGATGGCGGCATCCACCACCTCCTTGACCGACCGGTTGTGGCCAATATGGATGACTTCGGCCCCCGTGTCCTGGAGAATCCGTCTCATGATATTGATGGCGGCATCATGGCCGTCGAACAAAGAGGTGGCGGTAACAATTTTAATGGCGTGTTTCGGGGTATACGGCTGAGTTTCCTGAGTCATGACGGCTCCTTTAAAAAGATGAGACCGAGAATAAAATCGGTCTGGATGGCGATATACTGGTCAATGGTGAACTGCTTTTGCAGATGCCAGCGACGGAATGCCCACATCTGTCCCAATACCGAGATGTTGTGTCCCACAAGATTGACGATGTCCACACCCAGAACCGGAAAGCTGTTTTTACCGGACATCCGGTTCAAGGTGGTAATAAAAATATCCGTGATATTCAATTCATTGGTCAACACCCGTTCCTGCCATTTTTTGGGCAGAAACTGGGTCACCTGGTACATGAGCAGAATATGATCGGCCATGTTGTCACACACTTTGAAATAGTGACGGATCACCCGGGCCAGGATTTCCCTGTCCCCGGTGGTGCCTGTCAGGGCCTCTTCCACCGCCTTCTGCACCTCTTCATGAATGGTTTTGCACACCAGGTACAACAGATCTTCTTTAGAGCTGACATATTCATACAGGGAGCCGATGGAAAAACCTGCGGCCCCGGCAATCATGCGGGTGGTGGTTTTATGGTACCCGTGATCGATAAACAGGGTGACAGTGGCATCGATGATATGCCGCCGCCGTTCTTTGACCAGCTCCGGATTCTTGATCTGGGTGGGCACCTCGGGATCGGTTATCCGCTGTTTCTTTTTCCTGTCCTTTACCACAACAGCACCACTCCTTAATTGATTTCCGGGATATTTTTGAAAAACCAAGGCCGTCGGCCGCCCGGCAACGCCTGATATGAACGAGCGCTCAATCAAACTTTTTTTTACATGAATCCATCCGGTTGTCAAGAAAAACATTGAACAACAGCTGGCATCGGTATTTGGTCTTTTTTTTATGACACGGTTGCGTTAAAATAATTTGTCCGACAAAAAACGTCACAACAAAATACCGTTCACCGTTCAGAAAGGAGGTTTTATGGAACTGAAAACCCTGACCATCGATAACCCGGAATCGTTGAATTTCATTTTAGGCCATGCCCATTTCATCAAAACCGTCGAAGATATTCATGAGGCCATTGTCTGTACCGTCCCCAACGCCCAGTTCGGGGTGGCATTCTGTGAAGCATCCATGGAATGCCTGGTCCGGTTCAGCGGCACGGACGAGGGATTGATCCAGCTGGCAAGAACCAATGCCCATGCATTGTCCGCCGGTCATACGTTCATCATTTTCATGCGGGACATGTTTCCCATCAACATTCTCAAAACCATCCAGAACGTTCCCGAGGTGGTCGGCATCCATTGCGCCACTGCCAATCCCGTAGAGGTCATTCTGGCGGAAACCGAGCAGGGCCGGGGAATTCTGGGCGTAATTGACGGATTTTCCGCCAAAGGCATTGAAACCGACGCAGATATTGAAAAACGCAAAGGCTTTCTGCGCATGATCGGGTACAAACAATAACAGCCATGCCCTGCCGGCACGACAGACAATAAAAAATGCTGACAGACTGGTTCGGTGTTTCAAGCAAAGAGGACAGGGTCGACAAGTGAAAACACGTTGCGACCCTTTTCCCGCATGACCGAATTATTTGGTGATGAACACCGGGCATTCAGCTTTGTTGAGCACCTGATGGGCCACACTGCCTAAAAACAGCCCGGCCAGATCCGAGACCCCCCGGGACCCCATGACGATGAGATCCATTTTCTCGATTCTGGCCACTTCAGAAATGTGGGTGCCCGGGGTTCCTTCCAGAATCCGTGTTTCATAGGACACCCCGGCTTTTTCAAGCATCTCTTCATATGGTTTGATCAGATCTTCTGATGATTTCATGATTTCATCGATGGCCTGCTGAAAATAGGGTTCCGACAACACCACGGGAAATCGGGCATGACAGTGCAGCAAAAGAATTTTGGAGTCGAACTTTTTGGCCAGATCAATGGCATACCGGGTGGAATTAACGGAATGGGAAGACCCGTCCACCGGATTCAATATTTTTTTAAATTCCATCACAAACCTCCTTTTTTCAGGTTTCGGATTCACGGCCAGAATGCGAATGCCTTTATTCGCATATCCTTATGTCTTCATTGTAGGACACCCGGTCGATAAAAAAAAGCAAAAAAACATTGACAATTCATTTTCTATAAATGTAGTATCCGAATAAAATAGACTGAGCGCTCGATCAGTTTTTCCTTTTATGTTGTCGAGCCTTGATGATGACACCGGTTGCAGGACGGAAGACGCATTCTAAATAACCCACAAAAACAAGGAGGCGCAGGGTGGATTTTGACCTTACCAAAGAGCAGGAGATGATTCGTAAGGAAGTCAGAAAGTTTGCCCAGAAAGAGATCGCCCCGATCGCGGGGGAACTGGATGAAAACGAAGAGTTCTCCGAAGATCTGACCCGGAAAATGGGGGAAATCGGTCTTTTCGGCATGTTTGTTTCCGAAAGCTATGAGGGACAGGCAATGGATTATATCTCGTATATCATTGCCGTGGAAGAAATTGCGCGCATCGACGGGTCCCAGGCCGCCACCATTGCGGCGGGCAACTCCCTGGGCATCGGGCCCATCTATTATTTCGGCACGGAAGCACAAAAGAAAAAATATCTGCCCAAACTGTGCGCCGGAGAAGGTCTCTGGGGATTCGGACTCACCGAACCCACGGCCGGGTCCGATGCCGGGGGCAGCAAAACCACGGCCGTGCTGGAAGGGGACGAATGGGTGATCAACGGCTCCAAAATTTTCATCACCAACGCGGCCTGCGACATGACCATGGGCGTCACAGTCCAGGCGGTGACCGGGACAAGGGACAACGGCAAGCCGGAATATTCCTGCATCCTGGTGGAAAAAGGCACCCCGGGATTCAAGGCCGTGCCCATGCACAAAAAAATGATGTGGCGGTCCTCCAACACGGCGGAACTGTATTTTGACGATGTCCGGGTGCCTAAAGAAAACATCCTGGGCAAGAAAGGAGACGGATTCCACCAGATGCTGTCCACCCTGGACGGAGGCCGGTTGTCCATCGGTGCCATGGGACTGGGCGGGGCCCAGGGGGCCTATGACCTGGCGCTGAAATACGCAAAGGAAAGAGAGCAGTTCGGCCAGCCCATCTCCAAATTTCAGGCTGTGGCATTCAAGCTGGCGGACTGCGCCATGGAGATCGAATGTGCCAGAAACCTGCTGTACAAGGCCTGCTGGCTGAAATCCCATCACCGCCCGTTTGAAAAGGAAGCCGCCATGGGCAAGCTGTACTGTTCCGAGGTCATGAGCCGGGTGGTGGACCATGCCGTGCAGATCCACGGGGGATACGGCCTGATGAAAGAATACAATGTGGAACGGTTTTACCGGGATCAGAAACTGCTGGAAATCGGTGAAGGCACCTCCGAGGTTCAGCGCCTTGTCATCTCGAGATACATCGGCTGTTAAGCCGGATTGGAGCGTCTGTCATGACTGAAACACAAGAACTGCTCATCCGGGAGGAAAAAAACCAGGCCGCCATTCTCACGTTGAACCGGCCGGCCGTGATGAACTGCCTGAACTTTGACCTGTTGTATGCCCTCAGAGATGAAATCGAGGCGTTGCAGTTTTCCGATACGATCCGGTGCGTCATCATCACCGGAACCGGGGAAAAGGCGTTCTGCGCCGGGGCTGACCTCAAGGAACGCGCCACCCTCACCCAGGACCAGGTCAAACAGTTCATTGTCACCATCCGAAACCTGCTGACCGCCATCCAGAACCTGAAAATGCCGGTGATCTCGGCGGTGAACGGCATCGCATTGGGCGGGGGCACGGAAATCGCCCTGGCATCGGACATCCGCATTGCATCCGGCACCGCGGTCATGGGCCTCACCGAAACCCGGCTGGCCATCATTCCCGGCGGCGGCGGCACCCAGCGACTGCCCCGGATCATCGGCGTGGCCAAGGCCAAGGAACTGATTTTCACCGGCCGCCGGGTGGATGCCAAAGAAGCCCTGGACATCGGCCTGGTGAACGCCACAGCCCCGCCGGAAAAACTCAAAGACACCTGCCTGGACATGGCCGCCATGATCGCCGAGACCGGCCCCATTGCCGTGGAAATGGCCAAATACGCCATTGACAAAGGTATCGAGACCGACCTGGCCACGGGCCTGGCCATCGAGTCCAATGCCTACCGGGTCACCATCCCCACCGAGGACCGCATCGAAGGTTTGACCGCGTTCCGGGAAAAACGCAAACCCGTATACAAAGGAAGATAACCCCATGACCGATAACAAAACCTTCTGGGAAGCCCAGGAACAAGAACTGGAAACCATGCGGGAAAAAGCGGCCTGGCCCGGCGGACAAAAGGCCGTGGACAACCTGGCCAAACGCGGCAAACGCCCGGTACGGGAACTGATCACCGACCTCATCGATGCCGATACCCCGTTTTTCGAACTGTCCATGCTGGCCGGGTTCGGCATGGGATACCCCGGCGTGGAGGATGTGCCGTGCGCCGGCATTGTCACGGGCATCGGAAAAATCCACGGCAACTGGACCATGATCATGGCCAGTGACTCCCGGGTCAAGGCGGGCACCTATTTTCCCATCACGTTGAAAAAACACATGCGGGCCCAGGCCATTGCGGAAAAATGCGGACTCAACTGCGTGTACATCGCCGACTCCGGCGGGGTGTTTCTGCCCATGCAGGCGGATGTGTTTCCCGATGACCAGCATTTCGGATCGATTTTCTACAACATGGCACGCATGTCCGCCATGGGCCTGCGCCAGGTCACGTTGAGCACCGGCGGCAACACCGCTGGCGGGGCCTATATCGTGTTCATGGCCTGTGAATCCATCATGATCGACAAGCAATCCTTTTCCTTTTTAGGGGGCCCGCCTCTGGTGAAAATGGCCACCGGCGAAGAGATCTCCGCCGAAGATCTGGGGGGTGCCAGAGTCCACACCCAGATTTCAGGCGGGGCCGACCATATGTGTGCCGACCAGGCCCAAGCCATTGCCAAAGTCCGGGAACTGATGTCTCTGACCCGGCCCCAGGAGCTGCACCTGCACCGCTATGACGTCAAAGAGCCGAAAACCGACGCGCCCGCGGTGTATGATGTGCTGCCATCCTCCCCCCACCAGGGCATCAAGGGACATGCCTTTCTCCAGGCCATTGCCGACGATTCTGAATTCATCGAAGTGAAAAAGAATTTCGCTCCGGGAAGGGGCACCAACATCCTTACCGGCAAGCTCCGCATCAAGGGACTGCCGGTCGGGGTGATCTGCTCCAACGGGGCCGGGATCATCTTTCACGAAGCTGCCAAAAAAGTGGCGGAATGGGTGGTGAGATGTTCCTACGAGAAAATTCCGCTGCTGTTCATCCAGAGCGCGCCGGGGTATATGGTGGGATCGGAATCCGAACACGCGGGCATCGGCAAGTACGGGGCCGACATGGTCCGGGCCGTGTCCTGTGCCCAGGTGCCCCGGATTCAGCTGGTGATCGGTCCGGACAACGGGGCGGCCAACTACGGGATGTGCGGCCGGGCCTACCGGCCCAATTTCCTGTTTTCCACCATGCGGGCCCGCACGGCAGTCATGAGCGGCAAAAGTGCGGGCGGGGTTCTGTTGAGCATCGAGCAGGCCAAACGCAAAGCCACGGGCAGTCCCATGACACCCGACGAAATCACCGCGTTTCAGCAGAAAATGATCGACAAATACGACGGCGAGGCCCATCCGTTTTTCTGTGCGGCCCGCCTGTTCAACGACCGGGTCCTCAAGTTCCACGAGATCCGGGACTGGCTGGCCATGGCTTTGGAGGTCAGCCTGATCAAACCGGTTCCCGACCCCTCTTTCGGCAATTTCCGGTTTTAGGCAAAGGAACCATGAAAGAGTTGAATGATACCGTTTTTACGGTTGCCTATCAGGGCCGCCATATTATAAATTCCTTATATGAGGAGACGACCCATGACAGAATATGATTACTGGAAAATTTTCCCGAGAATGCCAAGAAAAGTCACCATCGGCGACATCACGGTCAGAGACGGATTTCAGCACCTGGAAAAATTCATTTCCACCCCGGCCAAGATCACCTATCTGGAGGAACTGATTTTTGCTGGCTGCCGCAACATCGAGGTGACCAACCTGGGCAATCCCCGGAACATGCCTCAGTTTGCCGATGCCGAGGAACTGCTGGCCCATCTTCGATCCGACAATTTTGTGTCCCGGGCAGCCAAAAAAGGCATTGACATGAAGGATGTGACCCTGACCGCCATCACCATCCGGGAGCCGTCCGTGGACCGGGCCATCGAGCTCAAAAAACGCGGGGTCGGCCCGGACCGGGTTTTAATGATGGTGTCCACGGAAGAGCAGCACCATTTCGCCAATTCCGGCACCACCCTGCCCAACTACTGGAAGGAAGCGGAACGGTGCATCCAAAAATGCACGGATGCGGGCATCAAAATGTGCGGCACCGTGTCCACCATCTGGGGGTCTCCCATCGGCGGGGCCACCAAACTGGAAGATGCCGTCAAGTTCACCAGACACTGGCTGGATATCGGGGCTTCGGACATCGAGCATGCCGATCACGACGGATCAGCGTCGGCCCCGGAGGTGTACCGGTATTTTTCCATGATCTTAGACGAGATCCCGGACACCTCGTTACACATCGCCCATTTTCACGAAACCAAACGCGTGGCATCGGCGTCCACCCTGGCCGCGCTTCAGGCCGGCATCTGCCATTTCGAGTGCACCCTGGGGGGCCTGGGGGGGCAGCCGGCCAACTTTCTGGATGACCGGCCCATCAAGGGCACGGGCGATTATTATTATGACGACCCCCGGTATGTGGGGCTGGTCTGCCTGGAAGATACCCTTGTACAAATTGATGAAATGGGTATAGAACATGGATATGATGTGGACCGGATCCTGTGGCTGGGCAGACAGCTGGAAAAAACCGTGGGCTTCCGCCTGCGCAGCGAAGCCATCATCAACGGCCGGACCCTGACCGAAGGCCATATGGAATACGCCCGGCCGGGTCTGGCAAAACTCAAGGAAAAACTGGGAGAGGC
>JAABTO010000003.1 GCA_011389835.1 Desulfotignum sp.
GCCACCCATGCCCAAAAAACTGTGGGAGCCGTCTGAAGAACGGATCAAATCCACCAACATGTACCGGTTCATGACCCGGATCAACGAAAAGTTTGACAAAAACTTCACTGAATATGGCGAACTGTGGAAATGGTCCGTGGAAAACCTGGTGGATTTCTGGACACAGGCCTGGGATTTTCTGGATATCCAGGTATCGTCTCCCTATGAAAAGGTGATCCAGGACAAAGATAAAATGCCCGGAGCAAAATTCTTTGCGGGCAGCAAACTCAATTTTGCCGAAAACCTGCTCCGGTTCAGGGACGACCGAACCGCGCTGGTATTCCGGGGAGAAGACTCGGTGCGCCGGACCCTGACCTACAACCAGCTTTACAGCGAGGTGGCCCAGACTGCGGCGGCTCTCAAGGCCCAGGGGGTTCAGCCCGGGGATCGGGTGGTGGGGTTCGTGCCCAACATGCCCGAAAGCATCATTGCCATGCTGGCCGCCACCAGCCTGGGTGCCATCTGGTCTTCCTGCTCCCCGGACTTCGGCATCAAAGGGGTCCTGGACCGGTTCGGCCAGACCCGGCCCAAGGTGCTGTTCACGGCGGACGGGTATTTTTTTAAAGGCAAGCCGCTGTCGTCCATCGAACGCATCGCCGGTATTGTGGCGGAACTGCCCTCCATTGAAAAAATCGTGGTGGTGCCTTACATCAGCGACACCCCGGATATCGGTTCCCTGCCCAATGCCGTGCACTACAAGGATTTCAAAGATACGTCCGCCACAGACATCGAATTTATGCAGATGAATTTCGACGATCCTTTGTACATCATGTATTCATCAGGCACCACAGGGCTTCCCAAGTGTATGGTCCAGAGCATCGGCGGGGTCCTGCTGCATCAGAAAAAAGAGCTGGTGCTTCACACGGACCTGAAAAAAGAGGACACCATTTTCTATTTCACGACCTGTGGATGGATGATGTGGAACTGGCTGACTGCCAGCCTGTCCGTGGGCGCCACCCTGGTGCTGTATGACGGCAATCCCTTTCATCCGGGTCCGGAAGCCTTGTGGCAGATGGCCCAGGATGAAAAAATCACGGTATTCGGCACCAGTGCCGGCTATATCGAGGCCCTGAAAAACGCCGGTGTCAAACCCAAAGAACAGTTTGACCTGACCCCGCTCAAATCGGTGCTGTCCACCGGATCTCCTTTGTCGGACGAAAACTTTGAATTCGTTTACGACCATATCAAGCCCGACCTTCAGTTGGCCTCCATCTCCGGCGGATCAGACCTGAACGGCTGCTTTGCCTTAGGCAACCCCATGGGACCGGTGTATACCGGAGAGCTTCAGTGCAGGGGGCTTGGCATGGCCGTGTATGCGTATGATGACAACGGACAGCCCGTGGTGGATCAGCAGGCCGAGCTGGTATGCACGGCCCCCTTTCCGTCCATGCCCATCTATTTCTGGGGAGACGAGGACGGGTCCAAATACCATTCCGCGTATTTTGACCAGTTCCCGGGGATCTGGACCCACGGGGATTTCATCAAGGTCACGCCCCGAGGCGGGGTGATCATGTTCGGCCGGTCCGACGCCACACTGAATCCGGGCGGGGTGCGCATCGGCACGGCGGAGATCTACCGCCGCCTGGATGCCATGCCGGAACTGGAAGACTCGGTGGTGGTGGGCCAATCCTGGAACAACGATGTCCGGGTCATTCTGTTCGTGAAGCTGGCACCGGGGTATGATCTCACCGAGGACCTGGAAGCAAAGATCCGGGCCGATATCCGGGCCAATGCCTCGCCCCGGCATGTACCGGCCAAGATCATTGCCTGTCCGGACGTGCCCTATACATTGAACATGAAAAAAGTCGAACTGGCCGTGAAAAAAGTGATCGAGGGCAAGGAAGTCAAAAACAAGGATGCCCTGAAAAATCCGGAAGCCTTAGATTTTTTTGACGGGCTGCCGGAACTTCAATCCTGAAAATCTTACCTGGGGGCGGTGTGGAGACAATCAGCCACACCGCCCATTTTTTTCGAAAGTATTTGCCATGGAATCCAGTGTCCGCAACCATTACCATGCCTCAAACCTGATGGAAAAAATAGATGCCGGACTGACCGCTGCCGGAAAAAATCCGCAACAGCTTGACATCCGGGATCTGGCCCCGGTGGATCAGCTTCACACCGGCGGCATCCGGGGTACGCAGGCGCTGCTGGAAAAACTGGACATCCCCGCACATTTTCATGTCCTGGATGCCGGATGCGGTCTGGGCGGGGCATCCAGGCTGATGGCAGACACCTTCGGGTGCCGGGTGACCGGCATTGATCTGTCCCCGGATTACATTGAAGCGGCCCGGGTACTGACCCGCCGCACCGGCCTTTCGGGCCGCGTGCAGTTCGAGACCGGATCGATTTTGGCGCTGCCGGAAACCATCGGCCCGTTTGACCTGATCCTGTGTCAGCATATTCTGATGAATATTTCAGACAAACCAGCCGCGGCCCGGCAGTTTAGCCGGCATCTTTTACCCGGCGGATCGGTGGTGCTGCATGAAATTGTCACCGGCAGCCATTCAGCCCTGTCTCTGCCCGTGCCCTGGGCCGCCTCGTCCGACATCTCGTTTCTGGAACCCTGGGAAATGCTGCTGACCGGTTTTACGGACAACGGATTCACTTTGGAAACGTTCTTCGATGCCACTGTCATGGGGGGCCGGTACTGGCACAAAGCCAGAGAATTCGCCCTCAAAAATCAAAAAACCGCTGATTCTCCCCGTCCGCTGGGCCCGCATCTGGTGTTTGGCGATATTGCGGCCCGGTTTCCCTTTACCATGTCACAGAATTTTGAATCCCGTGCCATCCGCCTGATCGAAGCGGTACTGAGACACGACCGATCCCTTACCCGCTGAAATTGAGTTTCACGTAATAGATGCCGCTGTTCAGGCTCGATTCCATGGGCAACCCTGATTTTTCAAACACCTTGATCATGGGCTGATTGTCCGCGAGCACCTGGGCGATGATCCCTTTGAACCCCAGTTCCTTTGCCTGTTCGATCAGGCGGGACAAAAGATAGGATCCCACCCCGATTCCCTGGAACCGTTCATCGATGAGAAACGCCACCTCGCCGCAATAGGTGCGTTCCTCTCTGACCATCCGGGCTTCGGCAATGATCTTCTGATTGCCGTTTTCCTCATACAGCCCCACAATGGAAAACTCCTTGTGATAGTCCAGGTTCACATAGGCCTGCATCTTGTCGTGGTCCATGGTTTTGACCGAATAAAAGAACCGGTAGAAAATCATCTCTTTGGAACACCGGTAGAAAAACCGGCGCATCATCTCTTCATCCGACGGTTTCATGGCCCTGAACCGGACGGAAACACCCCCTTTGAATTGTTTGGTCTCTTCGATATGGGATGGATACAGGTGTACCGATTCCGGCAGAAAAATCTGATTGGCGTAAATGAGCCGGCGGTCTTTTGCCTGGGTGATCAGGTTCTGCCGGTCATCGGGATGGGCGATGTCGATCAATGCCTGAGCCCGCTCTCTCAGGGACCGCCACTTCAAATTGGCCACCCCGTATTCCGTGACGATCATGTGCACCGACTCCCGCAGCCGCAGCTGATTGCCGTATTTCTGGAGACTGAGCAGGATATTGGGTTTGCCGTTTTCATCCCGGCTGGGCAGACCGATGATGGTGGTCCCGTCTGTGGAGGCTTCCGCACCCCTGAAAAAATCGATGGCCTCTCCGGGGCCGGTGATCACGGCCCCCTGGAGTGGAAAGGCCACACTGCCCAGCAGATCCACTTTCCGGCCTTCATACAGGGCCACGAACTGGGGGTTGTTGGCAATCAACCGGGAGTTGCACACCCAGTCGATCCCCTGGAATTCCACCAAAGGGTTTCTGTGCAGCCAGCAATGCAGTTCACTGGTCCCCAGGGCATAGGAAACCAGGGATTTTCCCCGGAACGGTGATTTGCGGGAGTTGGTGACCGCACCGGATTTCACCAGCTCGGCCAGGGCGTCGGTAAAAAAAAGAGAATGAATCCCCAGGTCCTTTTTCCGGGTCAGATGCGGCACCAGGGCCTCGAACAATGGGCCGAATGAAAAACTCAAACAATCCCCGTCCTTGATCACGGACGCCACATTGGCGGCCACCTGGTCGATGGTCAACGTCACGTCCGGCAGGTCATACACCACCGGTTCCCGTTTGGATCTCACCAGCAGGTCGAATTCATCGATGGACACAAAGGTATCCCCGTATGTGTAGGGCATGGCCGTATTGATCTCCCCCACGACCAGGGAGGCCCGCTCGATGGCTTCTCTGGCCACATCCACGGCAACCCCCAGGCTGCAGTACCCGTTGTCGTCCGGCGGCGTGATCTGAATCAGGGCCACGTCGATATCCAGTTTGCCGGATTTGATGACCCGGGGGATCTCGGAATAAAATGCCGGAATCAGGTCCACCTGACCGGAGGTGATGGTATCCCAGGCCACGTATCCGGAAAAAAATGTCTTGAGGCGATGATTGGGCGCATTGAGCCGGTCCACCGACAAAAACGTGTCCCCCAGCACCGCCAGCTGCACCAGTTCGAGATCCCGGATATTGTGGCTGTCCACATCCAGCAGGGTCTTGATCAGGGTCCTGGGGGCAGCCGGCCCGGTACCGATAAAAATCGTCATCCCGGGTTTGATGTGATTCAGCACATTTCTGGGAGATATCAGCCGATCTTCCCAGGTGGAATGATTTGCGTCCGCCATAACCGCTCCTTGTCGGGGTGATGCATCGTTAACAATTGTTGAACTGAGTCTGTTCATATCAACTTATGCACAGACAGGCAAGCAGAAGTCCACTGCCGGCCGGGCACAACCGGAAAAACGCGGGCCTTGATGCATAAAATACCGGTTTATCCTTGAAATTACCGGCCTGCCATTATATATGACACCCAAAAAATATGAGCGTATGATTAGACAGTGATCCCACGCGTTACATGAAAAAAGGTGTGATTTGCAGTTTTTGGGAATTTTGATCCATACCCTGGGTGGCCTGGGGATGTTCATTCTGGGCATGAAGACGATGACCGAAGGGCTCCAGGCTACGGCCGGGCAAAGAATCCGGCGGATCCTGGAGGCCATGTCTTCCAACCGGTTCATGGGATGCGCCACCGGCGCGGGCGTCGCCGCACTCATCCAATCATCCTCCGCCACCACCGTGATGCTCATCGGATTTGCCACCGCCGGCATCATGACCCTACAGCAGGCGGTCGGCGTGGTCATTGGTGCCAATATCGGCACCACCATCACCGGCCAGATGATCGCATTCAAACTGACCGAAGCCGCCCTTCCGGCCATTGCCATCGGTGTGGGCCTGAAATATTTTTCCAAAAAAAGAAACTACCGGTACATCGGGGATATTGTTTTAGGGTTCGGGCTGTTGTTCTTTGGCATGATGGTAATGAAGGACGGCCTGTCCCCCATCAAATCCGATCCCCAGTTTGTGGCGTTTTTCACCCTGTTCAACACGGAGACCATCGGCGGACTGCTTTTGTGCGTGTTCATGGGCGCGGCCCTGACCGTGGCGGTGCAGTCTTCCTCGGCCACGGTGGGGCTGACCATGGCCCTGGCCAGTTCCGGGCTTCTGGACTATTCCACGGCCCTGGGCCTGGTGCTGGGAGAAAACATCGGCACCACCATCACGGCTCAATTGGCCACCCTGGGATCCAACAATGTGGAGGCCCACCGCACCGCCAATGCCCATACGATTTTCAATACCGCAGGCGTGGTGATCGTGCTGCTGGCCTTTCCCTGGTTTTCCGCCATTGTGGAACTGCTCACGCTCAAGATGGGGGCGGGCCCGGTCACCCACACCGTCAACGGAGAATTTGTCAACGTGGCCCGGTATATCGCCAATGGACACACGTTTTTCAATGTGATCAATGCCGTTATTTTCCTGATCTTTCTACCCCGGCTGGTGCAGCTCACCATCTGGATCTCTCCAAAACCCCGGAAAACCAAAGATCGGTATGGTCTGCCGGAATTTGATTCCGGTTTTATCGATTCGCCCATCGGGGCCCTGGCCCGGGTCAAGGGGGAGATCATCCGGATCACCGAATTTGCTCACTTGAACCTGAAAAAACTGTCCTTGTGCCTGAAAACCCGGGATAATGACATTTTAGGGGAACGGGAACGGGTGGAGGAATTTCTGGATGACAGCCAGAAGATCATCATCTCATATCTCACCACCATCTACCAGGGGGATGTGAACGAGCCTGAAGCCAAGGAAATCTCTGAAATGATGCGGATCACCAACAATATCGAGCGGCTGGGTGACTCCATGGAAAACGTGTCAAAAATCCTGGAAAAAATTTATGACAACCGCATCGAGTTCAGCGACCAGGCCAGAAAAGATCTGACCGATATCTCCGACAAAGTGATCGAATTTATGGGCCTGATTGTTGATGAAATGCGGGAAAAATCTGACGGGTTCTACCAGAAAGCCCTGGCCTGCGAAGACATGATCGACCAGATGAGAGAACAGATGCGGTACCACCACATCGAGCGGCTCCGGGGTGGAGAATGCTCGGTAGATGCCGGTGTCCTGTTCATCGCCCTGGTATCCAACTATGAAAAAATGGGCGATTACTGCTACAATATCGCCACCGGCGTGAACCGGATCATCTGATCGCCCCGAAGGGCACAGGCGCCGGACAAGACGCCGGCCCCCGCCCCACTTTATTATTCGATTTTCGTGAAATTCTTGCCGGGCACACTGCACACCGGGCAACTGTCCGGCACCTGCCCTTCCACGGTATTGCCGCAGACCGGGCACACATAAATATCCGCATCCGGCAGGTCTTTTCCCGCCTCCACTGCTGCCAGGGCTTTTTCATACAGCTTGTGATGAATCTCTTCCACGGCCAGGGCATAGGCAAAAGCAAATTCCGCTTTCTGATTTTTGTCTTTTCTGGCCTGCGTTAGGAACTCCGGATACATTTCCTTAAATTCGTGGGCCTCGCCTTCGATGGCGGTCTTCAGATTTTCCATAGAGCTCTTGATGCCGTCCATGGCTTTCAGATGGGCATGGGCATGGATGGTTTCCGCTTCTGCCGTGGCCCGGAACAATTTGGCCAGCTGGGGCAGGCCGTCCACGTCCGCTTTTTTGGCAAATGCCAGATATTTCCGGTTGGCCTGGCTTTCTCCGGCAAACGCGGCTGCCAGATTTTCCTGAGTGGTCATGAGGTGGTTCCTCCTGTATGGTTGATAGGATAGTTCCCGGTTTTCGGGTCATTTTTCAAACTGCACTCTGAACCATTTACACGGGATACCATACTGTTTCAAAAGAAGAAATTCAAGGACCTGTATGGCCTCAGGCCGGGTTTTACAAACGCCGTTTTCTGAAAAAGCTATTCATAGCCGCTTTTCTATTCTTAATGGGATGTGTTGGAATACCTGAAAATATCAAACCAGTTCAAAATTTCATGATTAACGGTTTTTCCACTCCGGGGATCTCTTATCAAGAAATGCTTTGATGCCGTTCTGGGCATCCTCTGATGTGTTGTTCATAACAATCGTATGCTTGGCATAGTGCAGGGCTTGAACATCGGTCATATCTGCCTGAGCATAAAGCCCCTGCTTACCGATGGCTAAGGCAAAACCACTGGCCTGAGATATTTCTTCCGCCAATTTCATTGCTTCAGCATGCAAGTCTTCCAAGGCGACCACCCGGTTGATCAAACCCAGTGCCTTTGCTTCGGTTGCAGGAAAATCCCGGCCCGTCAACAGCATTTCCATGGACGCTTTCCTGCCGATGGCCCGGGTAATTGCCACCATGGGCGTTGTACAAAACAAACCGATCTTCACCCCTGGCGTTGAAAATCTGGCATTTTCCGCCGCGACGATCAGGTCACACCAGGCAGCCAGTTGACAGCCTGCGGCAGTGGCAATCCCCTGGACCTCACAGATGACCGACTGGGGAATTTCATGAAGCATCATCATCATCCGGGTACACTGGTCAAAGATAAGCTTATATTCTCTGGTTCTCTGATCAACCATTTCAGAAAGATCATGACCCGCGCAGAAATGCTTCCCACTGGCTTTCAAAACCAACACCTTAATAGAATCGTCCATGGCGATTTTTTCCAGAACGTGGATCATTTCCTGAACTTTTTGGAGAGACAGCGCATTAATTTTTTCAGGCGTGTTCAATGTCAATATGCCAATCGCATTTGTCTGAGAAAAGGTAACTTCTTTGTAATCCATTTAACATGTTCCTTATCATAAGTTTTGATTTAGAACGATCCAGTAGCCCGTGACCGTTCAATAAAAAAGTCTATGCTTGTGTCACTTTATATTGCCGGATCTGCTTTCCTGATTCAAATGTTTTCTGTTTGGGCTCTTTTATTAAAAATCCGATGAGGATGGTTGAAATGAGAATGACAAGCGCCAGAAAAAAAGCAAACCGCCATGCCGCCAAGGGATAAATTCGAACCCCTTCCTCAACAAGCCCAAGCCATTTTTTGTCCAGAGCCCATCCAAACAGCGGCTGAACAATGGCCGCCCCAAAAAAACCTCCCATATTGGCAAGACCGATGGCACAGCCGGAAAATTCAATAGAGTTGACCTCTTTTGCACAGCCCCAGAGAAGAATGAATCCCGAGGCAAAAAACCCCATGGCAAACAAAAGAAAAGGAAGAGCAAAAGACGCCGGCTTCCCTCCCGGCCATGCCAGCATGGCAACCCAGCACAGCGCATACATCACGGCGAATGTCAATAACGGTAATTTGCGTTTTCCGATCCGATCGGAAATATAACCGACTGTCGGACATCCAATCACCAGGCCTACGGCAATGATCAACAGATTTGAAGACGCCTCAAAACGTGCCATCCCGTATTGTTGAACCAGAAAAGGAAGTCCCCATATCCCCTGAAATGCCATAAGTGACCCGTAAATACCGAAAAATACGGCAAACGGCGGCCAGGAGCTGGGATTTTTCATCACCAGTCTCAATCCCTGGATAACATCCTTCAACCCCATTCGCACGTCCGTTTTTACCGTTGGGTTTGGAGAAGGCAATTTCATTTCTGATGGACGATTCTTAACCAGAAGCAGGGTCAGGATACCGGCAACGATCCCCACGCCGCCCACCAGAGAGAAGGAAACACGCCATCCCCACAACGATACCAGATAGGCCAAAGGGGTTGCGGCAAGGACGGCACCTGAATTTCCGATAAACAACGCTGTTCCGGACAGGGTGCCAAACTGTTTTTCAGGGAACCATTCCGTTACGATTTTCAACATGGAAACAAAGATGACGGACACGCCGAATCCAATGAGAATCCGTCCCAAATAGGCAACGCCCAGAATAGAGGAGGCGGCAAAAATAAGTGATCCGGCACCTGAAATCAACATACCCCAGAAAATGGTTTTTTTAGCACCGACACCATCTGCCAGAACCCCGGCTGGCAATTGCATCAATGTATATACGTAAAAATAAATGGCGGCCAGATTTCCCAGTACAGCGCCGCTTAAATTGAATTCTGCCATCAGCAGATCTGAAACAACT
This sequence comes from Desulfotignum sp., assembly GCA_011389835.1. Lineage (GTDB taxonomy): Bacteria > Desulfobacterota > Desulfobacteria > Desulfobacterales > Desulfobacteraceae > Desulfotignum. The sequence goes on from JAABTO010000003.1 coordinate 9,528, forward strand.
GCCGGAGCCACCCTATGAAAATAGACCATAAGGTAGGACAGCGATACGATACCAAAAAAATACCAGGCAAATTTTTGTCTTCTTTTTTGCAACAGGGCGAGCGTCATTTATTTATCCTTAACAGTTATGGGATAGCATGGCATAAAACGAACAATCGATTTCTTTTGACTGTTCTTTTGTTTTCATCCAAAGTTCATGCCTACTATGCAAACATAAGGCCACAGGTCTGTTTTGCCGTTAAAATTGTCGACATGAGAGAATCTATCATTGACAAAATCAGAATCTTTGTGAAAAGTGAGACCCATGATGGTCTTGTAAAAAATCCGAATATGATGCTTTCACCATACAAAATCTGAAAAAGCAATACGCGTGTGATTTTATAAAACCATCAGGCATGAAACCAAAAATGTCTATGACGAGGCGTGTATCATGAAACAAAAAAACAAGGGGTTACATAGCGCAATATCTCTAATGCCCAATCATTCCATTCAGGATGCAACGTCAATATTCAAGGATGCAGCGATAGATGCAATTCCCGTTATTGATCATGAAAACCGCCTGGTTGGCGTTTTGACTGTCCAGCACATACTCGTCGCTATTTCAAATGGGGATAGTCCGTCAGATCCAGTTGAGACGGTTATGCAAACCGTCGTTTACGGAGAAAATTCAGAAGCTGATGAGATTTTGGAAAATTTTACAGTGCAGAACGATTCTAACGATACGACACTCCCAAAAGTATCAAAAAAAGAACCTGCTGAAAATATAGCTGACCTTCTATTAGAGATGGAAGCAATAATAAATTCAACACATAACATCATAATATCGGTTGACATCGCAGGAAGGGTAAAAATTTTTAATAAATCCGCAGAAAAATTTTTTGGTAAAAAATTTGAGGATGTCTACAATAAAAAAATAGAAGCTTTTTATCCTGAAAGTCGGTTAAGGAGAGTCGCCCGTTCCGGTGCTTCCGAAATCCTGCAAAAAGTCAGAATTAAAGACAACTTTTTTTTGTCCAACCGAAGTCCGATTGTTGATAAAAACGATTGTATTATCGGAGCCGTTGCTATTCTTCAGGATATTTCCGAACTGGAATTAATATCTGATGAACTCACCCGGGTCAAGGCGCTGAATAAAGAATTTGATGCTATATTTGAATCATCTTTTGACGGTATATGGTTGTCAGACGGAGACGGGAAAGTCCTGAAAATGAACAGGGCCAATGAAAAAATTTTTGGGTTCTCCAGAGACGAACTGATTGGAAAATATCCCGCGGATATGTTGGAGAAAGGCGTATATTCAAGATCTTCCGTTGTAAGGGCCATTGAAAAAAAAGAAACCGTCACGACCACCTTGACGACCAAGGATGGAAAAACGATTATCGCAACCAGTACCCCTGTTTTTGATGAAAAGAAGAATATTTCACTGGTGGTAAACAACATCAGAGATGCCACCCATTTATTTGAATTAAAATCCGAGTTGGATCAAATGAAGGGGCTCACTGAATTGTACAAAAATCAATTGCGGCAGGTGGACGTCAAAAAAAAGGGGTTTGTCTATAAATCAGCTCAAATGGCAGAGATTGTTTCCCTGGCACTTCGGCTGGCAGACGTTGACTGCCCTGTTTTGATCACAGGTCCTTCAGGCGTTGGAAAGGAGCTTGTCGCCGACATCATTCATGCCAACAGTAAGCGCAAAAGCGGACCGTTCATTAAAGTCAATTGCGGCGCAATTCCCGAAAACCTCATGGAATCTGAATTGTTTGGCTATGACTCCGGCGCTTTCTCCGGTGCTAATCGTGCAGGCAAACTGGGCTATTTTGCTTTGGCCCATAAAGGCACCCTTTTATTGGATGAAATTGGTGAACTGCCTTTGCACATGCAGGTAAAACTGTTGCGGGCCGTTCAGGATAAATCCATTGTACGGGTGGGCGGAACCAAACCTTTCAAGGTGGACATCAGGCTACTTGCAGCCACCAATCGAAATCTGAAAGACATGATAGCGAACAATGAGTTCAGAGAAGATCTCTATTACAGGCTCAATGTTGCAGCGATCTTAATTCCTGCGCTTAATGAGCGCAGGGAAGATATTCTGCCGCTTGTTGAACATTTTCTGTCACTATTTAATCAGAAATATCAAAAGAACATCCAGGTCACAGATGACGTCATTGATCATTGGAGGCGTCTTGACTGGCAAGGCAACGTCAGGCAATTAGAAAATACAGTGGAAAGGGCTGTTGTGACTGCCCAAGACCAGATGGTGACCACGCATGATGTAAAAACCAATCGACCAAACAAATTTCTCAAAGACGGGGAGCAAGAAGCGATTTCACTTCCCGAAGCGGTTGCCAGAACCGAACAAAAGCTCATTAAGCGTGTATTTCAACAGTATAAAACGACGCGTGAAATGGCCAAAAAGCTCAACATTCACCAGTCCACACTCATCCGAAAGGCTGCAAAATATGGTATATCAAAATAACATCGGTTCTTTTTTTGGTTTGGCAAAATTGCAGCAGAATAAAAACTGCCCATTGGGATGATATATTTTGATTTCAGTTATATAGCAACGGATAGTGCTTTCTGATGCAAATTTGCAGCAAAAAGATTTTTTTGATGATAATTTGCATCAACCTGCCACAGCGACGGATTATTGAGGATCTGAAAATCCATGCAAATAACAACTCACAAAATCACTGACATGCTTATTTGCTGTAATCTGACGGGGGTTGCATGAACAAACAGACAGATGAACCCTTTTTACAAGGCAATCTTCCGGTAAGGCGATTAAATAGGAGGGCATTTCAGATTGAGTAAGTGTTTATTGCCGATTACCGTGTTTTTTTTATGTTTCTCAATGACAGCATGTGGGCATCCATTTTATTCAAAGCCCTTAAAAAAGGGTATCTTGTCTGATGAGAAAACAAGACTCCTGTCAAATAAAGAATCCGTAAAAGGCAGGCTATACTCACAACACGATAAATGGAAAGGTGTCAAATATAAAATGGGCGGGCTAAGTAAAAATGGCATTGATTGCTCAGGCTTTGTTTATTTGACCTATTTGGAATTATTTGGCATCCAGTTGCCTCGTTCCACCAGTTCACAATCTCAGATCGGCAAGAAAATTCAAACAGACAAACTCCGTTCAGGTGATCTGGTATTTTTCAAAACAGGCCGAAAAGTCATGCATGTCGGCATCTACTTGGAAAACAATTCATTTTTGCATGCATCTTCGAAAAAAGGGGTTATGATTTCTCGATTAGATGATCCCTATTGGAAATCAAAATATTGGCAGACAAAAAGGGTCGGTTTTTGAAAATAACGCCCTGTTAACATTACAATAACGGCAGTGTAACAACCGGCAGCGCAAGTTACCTGACCGGATCAATATCCAATCAGCTGGAGAGACTTCGGATCACCCTGCCGAACCGGTGGGCCACAAGCGTATCCAGGATCATCTGGGTCAGGTGATACACAATGGCCGGGATCAGGGCCATGGGATAGGCAGCGGCAAAATAGCCGGCCCAGACCAGGTAGGACACGGTCAGGGTTTTCTGGGAGGTGTGAATGGTGAATGCCGCAATAGACGGCAGATCCAGGCCGATGGCTCTGGCCAGGTACTGGTTGAAAACCAGCATGAACACATGCAGGCCGATCATGAACCCCAACACCAGGAACAGCACCGGCCCCACATCCAGGATGCTGTCCGCGGAACTGGTCAGGGCATTGAGGATGATCAACAGCACGATGCATTGATTGAAAATGGAGATCTTTGCCCTGTGGGCCGGCAGCAGGTGTTTCACCCGGGGCCGCAGTATCTGGCCGATGAGCGTGGGCAACAGCACCTTGATGATCAATCCCGTCAGCATCTGGAGAATGGGGAGGTCAATGACGGCATTGTCCATCGCCAGGATCAGGTTGAGCATGAACGGAATGGTGAGAATGGCGGCGAAATTGCCCAGCACGCAGATGAACAGGCTTAAGGGCACGTTGCCCCCGGCCATGGCGGTCATGACGGTGCCCGAGGCCACGGTGACCGGGGCGGCCCCGATAATCAACGCACCCATGACAAAATCCGGCCAGGCCTCTAAAAAAAACCGGGCTGCATAAAATGCGGCGACCGGAAAAAAGATCAAAGAAGACACCAGAGCCGCCACCAGCACTTTGACATTTTTGAGCTGTTTCAGCACGCTGGATGTTTCCAGAGACAGGCCCGTGAGCAGAAATGCCAGAAAAATGCCGACATTCAACACATGGTAGTGTTTGATCACGGTTCCGATTTCCGGCAGGGTAAACGCCAGTGCGGCCATCAGGGCCATGCCGATAAAGAACCAGTATTTTCTAATCATATCCAGAGCCTAAAGCAGGCCGGCGTAAAAATCATTGCCCTTGTCATCCACGATGATAAAGGCGGGGAAATTTTCCACGGTGATCATGTACACCGCTTCCATGCCCAGTTCCTCGTATTCCACCAATTCCACTTTTTTGATGAAATCCTTACCCAGACGGGCCGCAGGCCCACCCGGAGATCCCAGATAGAATCCACAGAACTGTTGACAGCTGTCGGTCACCTGCTGACTTCTGTTGCCCTTGGCCAGCATGATCATGGAGGCACCCTCTTTCTGGAACACCGGCACATAGGGGTCCATACGACCGGCCGTGGTGGGGCCGAAGGCACCTGAGGCCTCCCCTTCCGGGGTTTTGGCCGGACCGGCATAATAGATGATGTGGTTTTTGATATACTCGGGCAGGCCGTCACCCTTTTCATACCGTTCCATGAACTTGGCATGGGCGATGTCTCTGGCCACGATAATCTTTCCGGTCAGCGACAACCGGGTGGCCACCGGGTATTGGGACAGCTGGGCCAGGATCTCCGTCATGGGGCGGTTGAGGTCCACCGCCACGGCCGGGGCCATTTTTAATTCTCCTGCCGGCAGGAACCGGGCCGGATTTTCCTCCAGCTGTTCCAGAAAAACACCCTCTTTGGTGATCTTGCCCTTGATCTGCCGGTCCGCGGAGCAGGACACCCCAATGCCGATGGGACATGATGCCCCGTGCCTTGGCATGCGGATCACCCGGACATCCAGGGCGAAATGCCTGCCACCGAACTGAGCCCCCAGGCCCAGACCCTGTGCCCGTGCCAGCACTTTTTCCTCCAGATCCACATCCCGGAACGCATGCCCGGTGTCACTGCCTTTGAGCGGCAGCGCATCCAGATACCGGGCCGAGGCCAGTTTCACCGCCTTGAGATTGGTCTCGGCTGAGGTACCGCCGATGACAAACGCGATATGGTACGGCGGGCAGGCCGCCGTACCCAGGGCTTTCATCTTTTCGGTCATGAAATCCAGCAGGGATTTTTCGGAATTGAGCACGGCCTTGGTCATCTGGAACAACGCTGTCTTGTTGGCGGATCCCCCGCCCTTGGCCATGAACAGAAACCGGTATTCATCCCCCTGGACCGCAGCGATGTCCACCTGGGCCGGCAGGTTGGTTTTGGTGTTGGCTTCCTGGTACATGGTCAGCGGCGCATTCTGAGAATAGCGCAGGTAATTTTGGGTATAGGCCTCAAATACCCCTTTGGACAGCTCTTCTTCGTCATCAGACCAGGTCCACACCTGCTGCCCTTTTTTGGCCATGATAATGGCCGTGCCCGTATCCTGGCACATGGGATACACTTTTTCAGCTGATATCACGGCATTTTTCAGCAACTCCAGTGCCACATACCGGTCATTGTCGGAACTGTCCGGATCCTCCATCACCGCCTGCAGCTGCTCAAGGTGACCGGCCCGGTAG
>JAABTO010000236.1 GCA_011389835.1 Desulfotignum sp.
TGTTCCCGCTTCTGCCGGCAGGCCTGTTCCAGCGCTTTGGCCGATTCAAACAATGCCGTGGCAGACACATTGCCGGACGCGCCTTTAAGGGAGTGACTCAGATCTGCTGCGCGGTTGAATTCCGATTGACCGAGCAGTGCTTCCATTTCCCGGTGAAATCCGGTGTATGTCTCACAGAAATCTTTCAGGATGTCCGCATAAAGTTGCGCCTCCCCCGCCCAGCCGTTCCAGGCCGGACCGGATGTCCAGGCCCGGCAGGGCGGTTGGATCCGCTGCCGGACAAATCGATGGGTGCAAGGCTTCCGGCGACGGTTCCGGCACCGGTAATTTGCGGCCGGGTCCGATCTGACGGTTGAGTACGGTCAACAGCACCTCTCTGCTGACGGGTTTGAGGATGTAATCATTGATCCCTGCTTCCAGGCAGGCCTTCCAGCGATCCGCACCGGCATGGGCGCTCATGGCGATGATGGGCAGCCGGGTTTTGGGAAACTGCCGGCGGATGATACGGGAGGCTTCGATGCCGTCCAGATGCGGCATCTGTATATCGATCAGCACGGCGTCATAATCGTTTTTCTGCACTTTTTCAATGGCTTCCAGACCGTTTTGCGCCGTATCCACAGCCACGCCGCCCGCCATGCAAAGCATTTTTGAAGCGATCTTGCGGTTGACGGGATTGTCTTCCACCAGAAGTATCCGGGCGCTTGCAAAAGAGGGGGCCGCTTTTTGGGCCGTCACCGGCCCTGCCCCGGGCCGGCCGGCACGGCCGAATGCGTGTTGCACCACCTGTTTCAAGATCGTCTGCTTTACCGGTCTGGTCATGGACCGGGTGAATCCCAGGTCTCGGCACCGGCGCGTGTCACCATTTTTCCCCATCCGGGTCAAAGCGATGGACAGATCGACAGATTGGATCATGGCGGTCAGGCCCTTAGAAATCTCCGGGTCGCCCATGTCCGACAGGCCCATGTCCATCATCACCAGAGAATACGGCGAACTCCCGCCTGCTTCAAAAAACCGGTCCACGGCTGAAGAAGCGGATCTGCAGGCAGTGACACCCATTCCCCAGGACCCCAGCAGCCGGGCCAGCGACTGCCGGCCGGACTGGTTTTCCATAGCAACCAGGGCCCTGCCGGATACAACATCTGCTTGAGAATTTTCTTTGAATCTGACCGGCACTTTGAAGTAAAACGTGCTGCCCTGCCCCGGATAGCTGTCCACGCCGATGGTGCCGTTCATCATTTCAACGATCTGGCGGCAGATGGCCAGTCCCAGCCCGGTCCCGCCATATTCATGGGTTTCCATATTGTTGATCTGGGTGAACGATTCAAACAGATAATCAAAATGCTCCGGTGAGATGCCGATTCCCGTGTCCGTCACCCGGAACCCCAGCTCCATGATCCCGGTTTCCCGCCGCACCGGCTCCACCCGGATGACGATTTCTCCCTGCCGTGTGAATTTCAGGGCATTGGAGATCAGGTTGATGAGCACCTGGCGCAGCCGGGCCGGGTCTGCGATCACCTGGTCAGGCACCTGCGGATCGATATCCACGACCAGTTCCAGGTGCTTTCTAGTGATCATCTCCAGAAAAATATCCGACACCTCTTCCACGACATCCCGGATATCAAAGGGGATTTCCTGAAACTCGAGTTTTCCGGCCTCGATTTTTGAAAAATCCAGAATATCGTTGATCAGCCCTAACAAAGACAGGGCCGAGCTTCGAAAGATCTCCAGGTATTCCGCCTGCTGCCGGGAAAGATCTTCAGCCATGATCAGATCACACGTGCCCACGATACCGTTCATGGGGTTGCGTATCTCGTGGCTGATGACCGCCAGGAATTCACTTTTGGCTTTGTTGGCTTTTTCCGCCTCTTTTCTGGCGGCGTCCACCTGTTTGACGGCGCCTGCCAGCCGGACCGCGTTTTCCTCCTGAATTTTTCGGGCCAGATTCAGGGCACGGGCTTTTTCCCTGAGCATGTGCCGGGTGTTTTCCAACGCCTCTTCCGCTTCCATCTCCCTTGTCACAATGGTCAGACAGCCGGAGGAGACATGAACCCGGTCCTGCGCAAATGCCGTGACCACGGCCTGGTCCTTGAGCCATACCACTTCACCGTCCGGCAGCTGCACTTTGTAGACAGCCGCCACAAGGCCGCCGCAGGCACCCGCGTCATCCAAATGATCATAGACCCGGCGCTCCTTAATGCATTTTCTGAAAATATCGGCCAGTGCCGCGGCCGGACACCCCATCAGATCACAGAACCGTGTGCCGGCAAACTCGTACCACATGACATTGTCCGGGTCCTGCCAGGCACAAAGATACGGGATGACCGGAATCAAGGTCCTGTCAAACGCGGCCAGCCGGTCGATATGTTTCTCGACATGCGCTTTCAGGGCATCACTGTAATTTCCATACAGTATTTTTCCAGGATAATCCGTGTTTCCCATGATCGCCTTATCTTTCTTTTATCGGCTCCCCGTAAATGTCTGTGTTTCCGCCGGCAGGCGGATGATGATTTCTGTTCCATGCTCTTTGCTGGCACAACCCCCCATTTCCCCCCCGTGCCGCAGCACGATCACCCGGGCCACGGCCAGGCCGAGGCCGACCCCTTGTTTCATATCCCTGGGTTTAGAAGAAAAATAGGGATAAAACACCTGACAGAGGGCCTGGGCATCGATGCCGCGGCCATTGTCCCGGATCACGGCCTGAACATATTGGCCCGGACCGGAATGGATCCCGCAAATCTCCGGATCTTTTGGCGGGCCGTTCTCATCGATATGCAGATTCTCCACGGCCACACCGATGAATCCCCCGCGTTTCCGCCCTACCGCGTCACAGGCATTGACAATGACATGCTCGAGCGCCCGGGCCATCAACCGGGTATTCACGCGGCAGGGCCACACGTCATCGGATATGTCCACGCGGTACGCGATACCGCGGTTGTCCAGAACGGACCGGACCACTCCGGCCACCACCCGGGAAAACAGGGCATTTTTTTCCACAGGCCGGTCAATTGTAGCCAGCAGGGAGATCTCCCGGTTCAACGCCAGGGCCCTGCGGCTGATTTTCAGGGCATTGTCCACGAACCGTTGCCGGTCAGGGTGAAACGTGGTGGATTTCAATGCCGACAGCTGCAGATAGTCCGTGATGCCGTTCAGCAGATTGTCCAGGTCATGGGAAATTCCTTTTGAAAAGGTGGTGATCCCGGCCTGTTCTTTTACCGACATTCTTTGCCTCTGTGCCATCATCTGAGCGGTGATGTCCATGGTCACCCCGTCCACCCGGCAGCACCCGTCCGACTGGTTTTCATACAACCGCCCGGATTTCTCCTGAAACCAGACAAACCGGCCGTCCCGGCATTTGAACCGGTAAACGATGTCCAGGGGGGCTCTCTGTGTGAACATCCGGTTGACCGCGGCCTGCACATTTTTTTTATCTGACCAGTGGATCCGGCTCACCCATCCGCTGTGGCCCATGTTTTGAACCCGGGCGACGGAAAAACCGGTCAACCGCTCCACGCCCGGACTGACATAGGAAAAATCCCCCCCGGCCTCCAGGGTCCAGACCATGCCGGGCACATTTTCCAGCACCTGGTCGGCATGCCGGCCCTGCCGGACCGGCAACGGGGTCCGGCAATAAGAATCACCCGATCCCCTGCCCCCCTGCTGCCGGGGTCTGCCCCGGGATTGCGCTCTGGCAAGAACCATCCCGATGGTTTTCAAAAGCCGGGCAGGCTCTGCCGGCTTGATGACCACGGCCCGGGCTCCCACCCTGCGGGCCTGTTGCCGGGTGTGTGTGATATCCTGTGTGGAGGTATAGAAGACAAACGGGATGTGCCTGAGGGTTTCATCGAGCTGGCACATCCGGCAGAACTGGAATCCATCGATTTCCGGCATCTGGATATCGGATACGACCAGGTCGCACGGATGCTTTTGAAGCATTAGCAGGGCGTTTTGCGCACTTGCGGCCGACAGCACGGCATATCCGTTTCGGGTCAGCAGCACCTCTAGGATTTTGAGATTGACCTTGATGTCGTCAACAATCAGTATCGTTTTCATCACATCCTGACCGGGTGTTCAAAACCCGCCCCGCCGTGCCGGTGTTGAGATAAGGCATATCATTAAAATACCAATACCTACAAAAAACAGCAAATTAAGTCAAACAATAAATTCAGCATAAAGTTAAGTTTCTGATTTAAAGGAAGAGATTACTGCAAGTCTGGGGCCTTTTCTGAGACGGACCGGGAGACGCTCTGCATCAGATCTTCGGAAACCGCTGCCTGGATCGTGACAAAATCGGGACCGGCAAGGATATCGAAACTGTTCAGAAGATCCCCGATGTCGGGATTTTCAGCCGCCGCACTGGCCCCCAGGGCCTTGAATCCGGTCAGAATATCCGCCAGCTGACGGTTCTTGTCCTGATCACCGCCCCAGAACCGGACCTCCATATCGAACGTCAGGTTCCTGTAATCAAAGAACATGGTCATGGCATGGAAGTCCTGGAAGTGACCCATCATGGAATTTTGCGAGGCAGCCGCCTTCATGTCATCCGGGGATACGGCGATTGCGCTCCATACCATGGCGTTCTGGTCGGCTTTCTCGATAAACCCGGACAGGGTCTTGTTCTTGAATACGTTATCCTGCTTTTTTTTGTAGACGTCGATGACCGCTTTGACCATGGTTTCGCTGCCGAAAACGGCGCGTGTCTCATCGAGGAACGCAGCGCTGCCCGGTTTGCTGCCGCGCCCCGTCATGCCGGTATGAACCGTCACACCGTTGTAGGTGATCTCGCTCATCCCGGGGTGTTCCTTTTTGAGTGCGGCCAGAAGGCGTTCTTTGTCATAGGTCATGCTGATGACGGCAGCCCCTTCCTGCTGG
>JAABTO010000237.1 GCA_011389835.1 Desulfotignum sp.
GGTTTCAGCCTGGCGCATCTGTGTGAGATCCAGGGCGATGATCACATGATGTCCGTCAGGGGATGTGATCCGGGAGGCAGCTCCCAACACCGGGGTCCGGACCCCGTCAGGACGCCGGAACGCCCATTCCCGGACCGATACCACTTCCTGGTTTGACAGGCGTTCCGACCATGTTCCCGCCCCGGGGCGGTTTTCAGGTGCCAGGCATGTTTCCCAGTTGATGCGCCCTGCCAATAGATCTGCACGGGTGTATCCGGTCATGCGCAGCATCTCGTTGTTGATATAGGTGATATTGCCGCTGCTGTCACCGAATCCGATGCCGATCAGGTTGGCATCGGCCAAGGCCCGGAAATTGCGCTCGTTTTCCCGAAGCATGTCAATGGTTTGCTTCAGGGTCAGCAGGTGCATGTGCCGGTCATCTCCGACAACCACATCGACCTGGCCCTGCTGAATGGCTGTCAGAATGTCCCGGGCACGGGCCAGTTGATTTTCAAGGTCCTGGTATGTGGGTTTTTCCGGTTTCATCGTATGCCCAAAGCAGTAAGGATCTGACGTTCATTTTCCAGGTTGCCGACGATGATCTCCCGGCAGGGGGTGTCAATGACCAGGGTCGGCGCCAGCAGGATGTTTTCCGCCATGGCTGCGGCATGATTTTCAAACACATCGATAATTTCCAGGGTGTGGTTGTCTTTTAAATGGGTGCGGCATATGTTTGTGATGTTGTTGAGGGCCATGACGGAATTGCGTTCTGTGCCTGCAACAAACAACCGCATGCGGTATTCAGGAAAACCGGCAGGTGTGCCCATCATCTGCCTCCTTGTGCCGTGGTTTTCTGCAAAAACACAATCCCGTTATCTGAAATGTGAAAATTTTCATGCTTTCTGGAGTGATGGGTGCCCCTGGATTTTATCACCGTCATCTCCCGGTCGGTGTGATCGCCTGTGTCGATGAAGTTCAGGGCGATCATGGTATCGCAAATGGAAGATATGGCAGCGGTGGCGGTTGCGGCAAATGGTGACTCCGGCAACTTCTGGTCGGTCATCAGGCAGGTGATTTGTTTCATTTTGCAGGAATAAATGAGCCGGACCAGAAAATCAAAGGCAGCGGTGTCACTGCCCATGCGCCGGCACGCGGAAATGCTGTCGATGACCAGGTGGTCGGGTTTGAACAGGGCGATTTTCTGCAGCAGGTCAAAAAGTTGCTCTTCAGGCCCCAGGGCTTCGGGCAGTGCAATGTGAAACTGCAGTCTGCCTGATTCGACTGCAGGCTGCAGATCGATACCCGGGGAGATCATGCTGTCGATGATGGCGGGGGATGCTTCTTCAAAGCTTGCGAACAACACTTTTTGCCCGGCATCGCAGCAGCAGGCGGCAAAACTGGCAATAAAGGTGGTTTTTCCGGTGCCGCTGTCCCCTGATATCATAATGGCGGCCCCGTGCCGGTATCCACCGTCCAATGCCGCATCCAGCCCGGATATGCCGGTAGAAACAAAGGGCCCCGGCGGAGGATAGGCGGCCAGCTCGATGCTGGTGACGGGCAGCACATTGATGCCCTGGCTGGTGATCAGATAGGGATGTTCATTGGGGATGAAACCGGATCCGCGGTATTTGACGACCCGGATCCGCCGGGTGGCCACCTGGTTCAGGATCCGCAGGTCAAGGAAAATGACACAGTCCGCCATATAATCTGCAATATCAAAACCTGTGTTCTGTTTTGGCGGGGGAAACACTTTGGTGGTCAGAATGCAGGTGAACCCCTGATCTTTCAGCCAGGTGTTGAGCCGGTACAGCTGGTCTTCTCTTTGTTCGGCGTCATGGAAAACCCGCAGCAGGACATCCAGGGCATCGATCATGATGATCCGGGCCTGCAGTTGCCGGGCCTGGCCCTGGATGATGGCAAGCAGGGCATCGATGTTGAATTCGCCGTTTTTCACCTGGGTGTGATCCACCCCTGCATGCCAGACAAAAAAGTGTCCGGTCTGTTCCAGTGCCGTGATATCCATTCCCACGGTCAGGGCATTCTGTCTCACCGCTGCCGCGCTTTCTTCAAAAGAGACAAACAGTACCGCATCGCCGTTAACTGCCGAATGATATAAAAACTGCAGTCCGATCAGGGTCTTGCCGGTGCCGGCTTCTCCTTTGATGAGCGTGGTGCGGTTTTCTGGAAACCCGCCGTGAAAAATGCTGTCAAGATCCTCATTGCCTGTGGATATCTTGGCAATGGTTTCTGTGCCTGCAAAAATATTGTCTGAATGATCACTGATGATAGGTTTCCTCCCTGTAAAAAGTGAAATACCGATCGGTTAGGTCCTTAACAGAATTTGACCGCAAAGGCAACCATTTGCAATCAAGGTTTTGTATGACGGGCATCTCAGGGTCAGTTTTTTTTCGGGGGCAGCAGCGGAGAAATGGCCAGCTGGTTGTTGACCGATTCTGCACCGCCTTCCCGGGCGTTTTCAATTGCCGCATCATGTTCCAGCTTTGAATGCACCGTACCGGTGAGTGTGGCTTGTCCATCCTCCACGCGGACATCTACCTTTTCTTCATCAACGAACGGGCTCCATTGGATTTCTTCTTTGATGTTTTCCAGGATCTCCTGGTCAGTATTTTGCGATGAGCGAGCGGTGAAATGGTACCATTCATACGCCTCGCCCGGAAACCTGTCCTGGTGCATGAAGGGGCTGTAGTGATAGGGCGCCCAGTTTCTGACAACGGCAATATGGTTGTTCACAAAATATATGCCGGCAATGGTGGATGCCAGGTTTTCAGCCCGCATTTTTTCAAAATAGGTGTTCACTTTTCCATAGAGCTCTGCCACCCCGGACCGCACATTTACCTGTATATCATAAACATCCACGTATGCATCCCGGTCCAGGGCGTGTTCTATGTTTTGCGCAAGCTCGGTATCATTTATGGTCACCGGCAGCGGGGCAACTTTCAGATGGTTTCTGACCCGTAACACCCCCACCGTATTTCCGGCATCCTGTGCTGCCGCCCGCCGGGCCTGGAGATAATCCACCGATCCTTTCAAGGTCACTGTCCCTGTCTGGACCATTACCTCCACATTTGCATCGGCAGGAATACGGGGATCTTTTGTCAAAGACAGCATGACCGCATTTTTTATTTCCCCGTCCGATCTGGGGACATATTTGTTGGCCCGAAGATCTGTATCACGGGCCCAGCGCGCCACGGTAAGCTCAGACGCATCCACCGCTGTTACCCCTGAAACCCAGCTGTCCGAGATGGCCCGGGTTTTTTCAGCGGCACTGCCGATGGTGCCGGTCAACGTGACGGTGCCGTTATTTACCATCACTTTTACCATTTGGTGATCCACCAGGGCGTCCCACAGCAGTCCCTGTTCAATGTCTGCCAGTATCTGCCTGTCGGACCGCTGTGCCGGATAAGAGATGGTGATATTGTTTTCAATGGACTGGATGCCGCCGACTCCTTTGGCCACGGTTTCCGCCAGTTGTTTTTCTTTGTAGGAACCCACCGTGCCTGTGAGGGTCGCTTGTTTATCCGCCACTGCCACGGTGATGTCAAATACGCTGGTGGCCGGATTCATTTGCAAAGAGTCAATAATGTCTTTTTGAAGACGATCATCTTTTTTGTCCTGAAAAGCAGACACCTCGATCAGGTTGATCACCGATCGCACCCCTTTGACGGTTTCCGTAATTTCCAGGGCCCGGTCCTTTGCCAGGAGGTTGCTGACCGTTCCCCGCAAAGAAACCACCCCGCTGGCACATTCAGGGGTGATCCGATAGGCCGGGATGGCCTGGTCTTTCAACAACTGCCTTTCTACGGCATTTTCAATGTCTGCATCTGTCAGTTTTAGATCGGCCAGTCCAAAGCTGGGAAAAGTCATTGTCAGCAGAAAAACAGCAACCATGACCCAGGTGTTTTTATGGTCACGGTGATTTTTTTTTGTAAACAGTGTCATTACAACCTCCTTGGCATCGTTGAAAATATTGATTTATGAAATTTTCTGGGTGGGAATATAGTCCTCCAATGGCCCCAGGGTGTCCAGGTCATGGGAGAAAACCGCTTTTAAAAATGTATCCACCCACCAGTAGATATCTGTTTTTTTAACTATTTTCCGCAATGCCCGCATGCGTTTTTTGCGTTCATCAAGACCCATGTGGCAGGCCTGGTTAATGGCATCGGCGATTCCCTCGATATCGTGGGGATTGACCAGAAGGGCATGTTTGTATAATTGGCTGGATGCACCGGCAAACTCACTTAATATCAGCACCCCGTCTAAATGGATATTGGAGGCACAATATTCTTTGGCCACCAGATTCATGCCGTCCTTGAGCGGTGTCACCAGGGCAATATCCGCCGCCCGGTATAAAGCGGTCAGTTCGGTTCTGTCAACGCCTTGATACAGATATTGGATGGGCACCCATCCTGACCGGGTGAATGTGCCGTTAATTTCACTGATCAACTGCTCAATCTCATGTTTGAGATTTTCATATTCCGGGATGCGCTGCCGGCTGGGGACCACAATCTGAACCATGCTGATCTTTTTTTCCAGCTCCGGATACCGCTGCAAAGCATTGCGAAACGCCAGCAGCCTTTCAGGGATACCTTTGCTGTAATCCAGGCGGTCTACCCCGAGAATCAGGTGTTCTGACGTAAATACAGATCGGATTTCATCCACTCTTTTTTCCACGGCCCGGGTGCCGGCTTGTTTTGCAAATTCATTGTAATCAATACTGATGGGGAAGTTGCCCACCCGGACCATGCGGCCGTTGACCTGGGTGGAAAGCACCTGTCCCCTTCCTTTTATTCTGATGTGGTTGAGCATGGCGTGCACGCATTGGACAAAATTGCGCCGGTCTCTTTGGGTCT
>JAABTO010000238.1 GCA_011389835.1 Desulfotignum sp.
AGTTCCGGTTGGTTTGAAAACAGCTGCCGGGTCTCCTCCAGGGAAAAGCACAGATCCTGATTTTCAATCATACAGATCTGTCCGGACATTTTCAATATTGCCAGGTGTTGTTCCGGAATGATTCTGGACAGAACAAACCGCTTCAGATAAGGGTTGAAGATGGACAACATGCGGAAAACCAGATCAAAGCCCGGACCGGCTTCATCCAGCTGTTCCAGATCATCCAGCACCAGGGCGACCGGATCGGAAACCCGTTCGAAAAGGGTGGTCAATGCCTTGACAAGGCGCTGGAGACCCTGATCAGCACCCAGAATCGTGCTGGCGGTAAACAATGGTTCCAGAATACCGGCGTCTGTTTCCATCCTGCAGAATGCGGCCACAATGCGGTCAAACAGTTTTTCACTGTCATTGTCATCTTCGGTCAGATGAATCCATATCACCGGCATATTTTTTTCAGCCAGATAAGAGGCGGCCAGGGTGGTCTTGCCCTGGGCGGCCTGACCTGTGATCAGAAAAGCGGGTTTGTTGAATTGACTGTCCAGAACGTCAAACAGCCGGGTGCGGCGGAGGGCATCGGTGAAATATGGCAGATTTGCCGGGCGGGTCATGAAGCCTGTCATCAGTCCTCCACCCGTGCTTCCCGGATATCTGCCAGCTTGTCCAGGCCCACCATTTTAAAAAGCCGTGAAAAGTTGCAGGACACGTTCTTTAAAACCACCCGGATGTTTTGCCCGCGAAGCCGTTCAATCGTCCGGATCAACCCGGCGATGCCGGCCCGGTTGATGGAAAAACCCGCATCCATGTCAAGGATCACGGTCTGGTCAGTGATCTTGTTTCGGGTGATTTGTTCGAACAGCAGGTCAGGGTCTTGTCCGGTGAAACGGCCGGAGAGGATGAAAACCAGATCAGGGGTCCCGGTTTTCCGGGAAACGGTAAACCGCATGCCGGCGGGCAGCTGGCGCCGTTTTTCCGCCCGGTCAAGGGCCGCATCCAGCGCCTGCCGGTCCACCGGTTTGTTGATGAAATCGGACGCATCCAGATCCATGGCTTCCATGGCTTTTTCAAGATCGCCATGACCCGTGATCACGATGATCTGGGAAGCGCGGTCCAGGGATCTGATTTCTTTTAACACGGTCAATCCGTCCATTCCCGGCATTTTAATGTCCGTAAACACGATCTCCGGATGGTGGTCTTTGAAAATCGTCAGACCCTCCGCCCCGCTTTGAGCGGTAAACACCTCATATCCATAAGCGGCCAGGAAAAGGCGGAACATGGACAGGGTGGGTTTTTCATCATCGATCACAAGTATTCGGGTCATGGCGTGTTCAACTCCTTTGTCAAAGGTGCGTCCGTACTGACTGGAAAAAGTATTGTAAAAACTGTTCCTTTTCCAGGCCGGCTGGATACCGTTATGGTGCCGTTATAGTCTTTCACGATCCCTTTAATGATGGGAAGGCCCAGTCCGAGTCCCTCTCCCATGGGTTTGGTGGTATAAAAGGATTCGAAAATGGACTCGGTGATGTCCGGGTCGATGCCGGCCCCGTTATCTTCGATGTCGATGCCGACCTGATGGTCGATTGGAAAGGTTTTGATGACAATTTTTCCCGGATCCGTGATATTCAGGGTTTCTATCCGTTCATTGATGGCGTCCCGGGCATTGGTGATCAAATTGAAAAATACCTGTTCCAGACGGTTGCCGTGGGCCAGAACCGGTGCAATGGTTTTGTCCAGATCAAGGACAAGATCGATGTTCTGCAAAGCGATCTGCCGGCCGATGATCCTGTGCACCGAAAGGATACATGCGTTGACATCAACCACCTCCCTGGAAAAGTCCACTTTCCGGGAAAAGGTTTTCAACCGGCTGACAATTTCAGCCGCGCGGGTGACCTGGCTGCTGATTTCGCCAAGTACCAGGTTCAGATCTTTGGGCGGTACGGCCTGTTTTTTTTCATGCATCAGGCACAGGTATTCGCTGCCCATTTTGATGGCGTTGAGCGGCTGGTTGATTTCGTGGGCGATGCCGGCGGACATTTTTTCCAGATTGGCCATTTTGCTGGCCTGAATGAGCTGGGAATCCTTTTCCACCAGTTCGGTGATATCGGTGGTACCGACAATGATCATATTTTCTTTGGCATGTTCGGCCGGGCTGGCATGGATATTCACAAATACGGGATCCCCGTTTTTTTTGAAAAACCGGACCTTGGAACGGGTAACCAGTGTTTCCAGATCAAATGGTTTGCCTGTCGTTGATGCGGTATCCAGTTCCCCGAGATCGAACAGGGTCATTTTTACCAGTTCCCGGCGGGCATATCCGAACAGTTCCGTGGCATTGGGGTTGGCATCCAGGATATGAAAACCGGTTTTGTCCACCACAAAGATCGGATTGGGGCCGCTTTTGAAAAGAGACCGGTATTTTCTCTGGGAGTCTTTCAGGCCGCGGGTGGAATCTCTCAACCGGACCGTCATTTTGACAAAAGAATCGGTCAGTTTTGACACTTCGTCATTTCGGGTTTTGAGCTCCTGCTTCAAGCTTTGAAAGCTTGGGCTGTCAATGATGTCAAAATCGCCCTGGGTCAGCCGGTCCGTATACCGGATCAGCGATGAGATCGGCCGGGTGATGAACAGCGCCAGCCGGTGGGAGAGAAAAAAGAAAATCAGGGTGACCATGGACAGAAAACTCAGGAACATCCATCGCAGGTTGGCAATCAGATGGTCAATATGCTGTTTGTCCAGGCCCATTTGAATCGATCCTACCCGGTAGATGCCTTCGGTAACTGGTACGGTGATATGAAACACCCGGTGATGTCCCACCTCCAGTTGTTTAATGCTGACATCGGTCACTGCCTGCTGTTTGACGATGGTTTTGATCGGCCCCACAAATCCGGTCGTAAAGGTATGGGCCAGGATATCGCCGGTGTTGTCGGAAATGATCAGGTATTTGACCAGGTCTTTCCGGTTGCCGTACCGTGCGTCATAAGCAAGGGAGGTGAGTTCGGCCCGGTTGTCGGTGAGAATGAATCCCCGGGCGCTGTCTGCAATGCTCTGGGCAATGCCGACGCCCCTGTTTTTCAACTCCCGGGTAAGACTTGAAATAACCAGCGATCTGGTGAACAGGGCGATGATCAAGCTGACCAGCAGGGTAACCCCCAGACAGGAAATGAAAATCTTGTTCTTCAAGGTGAGCCGGGAAAACCGTGTCATGGGAACAGTACCAGTTGACCGTTTCGTATGATGGTATAGTAAACCTGGTCCAGTCCCTGATTGTCCTTTGGACCGAAACTCAGCCGGTTCTGAATGCCCAGATCAAAATCATTCACCGATTTGATCGCCTTGAGGAACGACTGACGGGTGAGATGCCGGCCCGCACGCTCCAGCCCTTCCACCAAAATTTTTGCATTGATATACCCTTCCAGACCCACAAAATTGGGCCGACTGTCCGGATAGTAACGGTTCAATAACCGGACATACTCTTTGACACCGGGCAGGTCTTCTCTGGCTGAATTACTGGACGGCGGCGGCACCACCTGGGTAACGACCACCCCCTCGCCGTCCGGACCGAGCCGCCTGGCCAGTTCTTCAGATCCCACAAAGGACACATTGTGAAACAGGGGGTTGAAATTGCGCTGCCGGGCCAGCTGGATGAATTTGGCACAGCTGTCGTAGGTGCCGATCATGACCACTGCCTGGGCATCGGACCGGATAATATGTTCCAGGCCGTTCTCCACATCCAGGGTTCCCCGGACATATGATCCTTTGGCCACCGGCACCAGATCGTGCTGTTTCAGGGCGATCTCGGTTCCTTTGAGTCCGTCGAACCCATATTCATCATACTGGTAGAAAACAGCGACCCGGGTCAAGCCTTTCTGTTTGACAATCAGGTCCACGGCCGCCTGGGTTTCCTGATAATAGGAGGCCCGGATGTTGATTAAATAAGGGTTTCCCGGCTGGCGAAGGCGCTGGGCACCGGTGAACATGCCCACCAGGGGGATTGCCGCTTCGTTGATCAGAGGAATGATCCGCACAGTGGTCGGGGTGCCCACATAACAGAACAGGGCAAACACCTTTTTTTCAAGGATCAGCTGCTGGGTATTGTACAGACACTGGGAAGGGTTGTATCCGTCATCCATGAGTATCAGCCGGATATTTCTGCCGTGAACACCGCCCTGACGGTTGATGTGGGAAAGATAGGACATGGCGCCCTGGATCATCTGGGTGCCCAGGTAGCCGGCATGTCCGCCCAGCGCCAGAGATGACCCGATCAGTATCTCTTTGTCTGAAATTCCGTTCCGGCTGTCCTGAATCGACCCGTTTTCAGGGGGCATGCTGCATGCGGCACAGATCAGGAAAATCATACCTGCTAGCCAGCGCATATTTTGGCAGATTTTTTTTTGGATCTGTATATTCCTTGATTCCTTGATTTTTTAAACAGATTGATCATAAAATACCGGTTGACGAAAGTCAATCCAATCGATCGGGTCCAGTCAAGCTGGTTTTTTAACCGTGAGTCTGCAATTGTTCAACGAATACACCCGGAAAAGCGGTATTTCATGGAGTAAATGGGCAAAAGTTATACGCGGCTTATAAAATAAGCTATTTACAAAAACAGCGGGATGCTTATTCTGTTTTTAAAAGTCGTTTTGGCTGCTTCATTCAACATTAATCAAGGAGGTGACACATGATGAACACCCAGGATCTTGAACTTCATCTGGACGAGGAAGGTTATCTCAGGGATTTTCATTCATGGACCGAGGAGATTGCCTGTGCGCTGGCTGAAAAAGAAGGTGTGGATGACGAATGCCCCCCTGAGCACGGAACGCATGGAGATTTTAAAGTTCATGCGCA
>JAABTO010000239.1 GCA_011389835.1 Desulfotignum sp.
CTACGCAGCCTACATTTCAGCCATTCTAAATGCCCGAAAATCCATCTATATTTCCCAGGCGTATCTGATTCCCGACGAAAACATGCTTGATGCCTTTTCATCTGCGGTTCAAAAAGGGGTTGATGTCCAGATCATTGTGCCGGGAAAAACCGACTTCTGGATGCCGTTTTATGCCGGGCGGGCTTATTACAGCCGATTGTTACAATCCGGCGTGCGGCTGCATGAGATGAAAAGTGCGGTGCTTCATTCAAAAACCGCTGTCATTGACAGCGTCTGGTCCATGGTGGGATCGAGCAATCTGGATTCTCTCAGTTTTCTGCATAACACCGAAGCCAATGCCGTGATTCTGGATACTGATTTTGCAAAAAAAATGGAAGCCATGTTTATGGAAGATCTTGCCATATCAGAAGAAATTTTTCCGGCACAATGGGATCAGCGGCCGTGGAAAAATCGCATCAAAGAAACCCTTGCCCGGTTATTCAAATACTGGTTGTAATGCATCAAAAGCCTTTTTGGCAACCACAAACCAGCAGATGATAATCAAATTCCGCAGGCAACTGAATCAAGTCCTTCATATGCTAAAATGGCCAGAAAACCGGGATCATCACCGTAGCGATGGCCCAGAAGATCAGGTTGAGCCAGATCCCCACTTTGGTGAAATCCGTGAATTTGTAGTGTCCGGGGCCGTAGATCAGGGTGTTGGTCTGGTAGCCCATGGGCGTCATGAAGCTGAGAGAGGCTGCGAAGGTGATCCCCAGCAGGAACGGCCGGGGATCGACACCCAGCTGGCTGGCCGCCTGGATGGCGATGGGCGCCAGCATGGCGGCGGTGGCCTGGTTGGAGATCATACAGGTCAACAGCATGGTCAGCAAAAAAAAACCCGACAGCACTGCCTGGGGCCCCCAGACGCCGAGGTATGCCAGAACGAAATCGGACAGCATCTGGGCCGCCCCGGTTTTACTCATGGCCGTCCCAAGGGGGATGACCCCGGCCAGCAGAAACAACACCTTCCAGTTGATGGCCTGGTAGGCCTGCCGGCTGGTCACGCATCCGGTAACGATGAGCAGAATCGCACCGCCGGCGGCGGTGGCCACGATGGGCGCCAGGTTCAGCGCAGCGCCGCCCACCACCCCGACGAGGATGGCGAGGGCCAGGGGCATCTTGTTTTTTTTGTAGTCGGTGGTGCTCACGTCGGAAACAAAAACAAAAGACGGATCGTTTCTGAGATTGGGCAATTGGTCGCAGGCGACGGTCAGCAGAAGCGAATCCCCACCCCGGAGCTGGATCTTCTCGAGTTTTTCGTGCTGCAGTTCCCCGCGGCTCCGGATGCCCAGCACGATGGCCCCAAACCGTTCAGAGAAGTTGATCTCCCTGATGGTCTTGGAGGCCAGCTCCGAATCCGGCGCGATGACCCCTTCCACCAGGGCGTAATCCCCTTCGGTCAGATGCTGTTCGCCCCATTCCTGGGGCGGATTCAGCGAGATGGCATCGGCTCTGATCAGTTTGTCCAGCTCCCGGGGGTTGCCGCGGATGCGCAGGACATCCCCCTTTTCCAGGGCCGTCTGGCAACGCTGTGCACCGGGCGCTTTTCCCTTCCGAAATACCCGAACCACATCCACATCCACATCCCAGTGCCGGATGATTTCATCGGGGGTTTTGCCATCCCCATCGAATGCCTTCTTCAGGATGACGTCCGTGAGGTATTTCTTCATCTCAAAACTGTCCGTCAGGCTCTCATCTTTCCGGCGGGCGGGGATCAACCGGAGCCCCACGGTGAAAAGAAAGGCGAACCCGGCGGCCAGGAAAATCAGGCCCAGGGGGGAGAACTCGAACATGCCGAACCCCTCCAGGCCGTTATCTTTGGCGATGGAGTCGACCAGGATGTTGGTGGAGGTGCCGATGAGGGTGCAGACCCCGCCGAACATGGAAGCAAAAGAGAGCGGCATGAGCAGTTTGGACGGGCTCACCCCCATCTCCCTGGCCGTGGACATGATCACCGGGATGAATATCACCACCGCCGCAGTGTTGTTGATGAACGCTGAGATCACCGCGATGATCAGCATCATCAGAGCCAGAGCGATCCAATAATTGAGGCTGCCCAGGGCGCTGAAATAGTTCCCCACGATTTCCAGGGCCCCGGTCCGCCGGATCCCCTCGCTGACCACGAACATGGCCCCAATGGTGATGGTGGCCGGGTTGCTGAAGCCGGACAGGGCCTCGTCTGTGGTCAGAATCCCGGCGTACATCAGGAAAATCATGATCATCAGCGCCACCACATCGAAAGAAATTATCTCCGACGCGAACAGGACCAAAGCGGCAAGGACCAGGGTGAAGACGATGATGATGTCGATGGGCATAAGTTGGAGACCAGTTGGTTTAAATGCATTTATCGTGCATTTTAAGGTTTCTGTTCAATCAGGATGACCAGGAATCTGTGTCGCCACTCCGGCCATCCCGGTTACATATTCCGGGAAAATCTTTATACTGACAATAGGGTTTTTCCTGCACATTTGATAAAAAATACATGCAGGAGCAGGAAATGGAATTGGAGGAAAATGCCGCCAAGGATTGCCGTAGTCCTTTATTGACAGGTGTTTTGAAATTTCATGAGACTATCACTGTCGAACACAGGTTTATCCTCTCCCCGAAATCCTGATAAGCAGAATATTATAATACATGGTTTTCCATTTTTTTATGGGTATTTTCCCTGATTTCAATTTTTTCCAGACTCATATATTTATTCGAACATGGAAAATCTGGCCCTGGCCGTATTTTTATTGCTGGAAGAGGTTCTGTCCCGAAATTCCGTATTCAATAATTTTGAGGTGGCGTATTCTTTTGAAAATATCGGTTCGAAAATCATGCACTTGAATGCAAGAATCTACCAGAAACCAGGCGATGCCCAGATGATTCTTCTATCCATTGAAGCTGTCAGGGGCAAAGGAGGCCTCTATGATGAAGATCTTGTTAATTTATCCTGAATTTCCGGAAACTTTCTGGTCATTCACCCATGCCTTAAGCTTTATCGGGAAAAAAGCGGCTTTTCCGCCGCTGGGATTGATCACGGTGGCGGGCCTGCTGCCCGAAAAATGGGACAAACGGCTGGTGGATACCAATGTGGAACGTCTGAAAGACAAGGATATTGCATGGGCCGACCTGGTGTTTATCGGCGGTATGGCCGTGCAGCGCACATCGGCCCGGCAGATCATTGACCGCTGCAAAGCGTTGAATGCAACGGTGGTGGCCGGTGGACCGCTTTTTACCTGTGAGCCCGAAGAATTCACGGCCGTGGACCATCTGGTGCTGGATGAAGCAGAACAGACCCTGCCTGAATTTTTGTCGGATCTTGACAACGGCCGGGCAAAAAAAATATACCGGGCCGCCGGATTCTGTGATCCCGATGACACCCCGGTGCCGTTGTGGGGGCTGTTAAACATGAAACGATATGCGTCCATGAGCCTGCAGTTTTCCAGGGGCTGCCCGTTTAACTGTGATTTCTGCAATGTGACGGCCTTGTTCGGCCACATCCCCCGGTTAAAAAAAGCGGACCGGATCATCCTGGAACTGGATCACATTTATGCGGCCGGTTGGCGCGGCAGTATCTTTTTTGTGGATGATAATTTCATCGGCAATAAGGCGTATTTGAAAAAACACCTGCTCCCGGCCCTGATCGACTGGCGCAAAGATAAAAAGGGGTGTGTATTTTTTACGGAATCCTCCATCAATCTGGCCGATGACCCGGAGCTTTTAGACATGATGGTAAAGGCCGGGTTTGATTCCGTGTTTATCGGCATTGAATCACCGGATGAGGTCAGCCTTGCCGAATGTCATAAAACCCAGAATAAAAACAGGGATCTTCTGGAAAGCGTGGGCATCATCCAACGTTCCGGGCTGCAGGTCATGGGCGGGTTTATTGTCGGGTTTGACAATGACGGGCCTGCCATTTTCCAGCGCCAGATCGATTTTATCCAGAAAAGCGGCATTGTCACGGCCATGGTGGGCATGCTCCAGGCCATTCCGGGAACCCGGCTGTTTGACAGATTGCAACAGGAAAGCCGGGTGACGCAATCCTTTACCGGAGACAATGTGGACGGCACCACCAATATCATCCCTAAGATGGGCATGGACAATCTGTTTAACGGATACCAATCCATCATGAAACAGATCTATCAGCCGAAAAACTATTACCATCGGATCAGGACTTTATTAATGGAACTCAAAGATCCTGAAACCATTATTCCCATTGATTTCCAGCGGTTTCTTTGCTTTTTCAGGGCAGGCTTTCGGCTCGGTTTTTTTGGAAAAGAGCGGTTCCATTACTGGAATCTGATTCTCTGGACCCTGACCCGAAAACCAAAACTGGTGCCTATGGCCATCACTTTGTCCATTTACGGCTACCATTACCGGAAAATCTGCGAGCGATATATCTACAAAGCATAGAGACCTGTCGCTACAAACAGCCAAAGCACACATGGAATAGAAAAATAACTCCTTTTTTCCTGTTTTTGATCTCAATTTCCAGCAACCAGGGCGGGACGGTATAAACATTGGCATCAAAACGAACACCGAAATCTTTGTATACCGTGAGACTGTCGGTTTCCCGGTAATCGGGCAGCGGGTCCGGCAACGGTCTCAGCGCATCTTTCACAAAACGGTGGGGAATAAAACAAAAACTCATGTCTATGCTGCGGACCCGGTCTATTAAAAAATCAGTGGCTGGATGACAATCCTTGAAATTGGCCGGGAAAAAATTCCTGAAAATGGCTGGGAATTAAATCGCTGGTCCCATGCTGTGATCCTTTTTTTCTTTTGATTCTGAAATAGTACCTATTTT
>JAABTO010000240.1 GCA_011389835.1 Desulfotignum sp.
CATGAACTCAAAACCCCGTTGACCACGCTCAAGGGGTTTATCGAGACCCTTCAGGCAATGCCGGACAGTACTTCGGAAGACCGGCCCGGGTTTTTGAGGATTCTGGAAAAAAATGTCAACCGGATGATCGATCTGGTCAACGATCTGTTGGCCCTGTCCCATCTGGAGCGGTTGGAGGGGACCGGGGTCCGGTTTGATGAAACCCGTTTGTCTGATTTGATTCAAAGCGCCGTCACCACCTGTGGCCCCCTGGCGGAAGCGAAACAGATTCAGGTTCATATGGCCTGTCCCGAGGATCTGACCGTTCGGGTGGATCCGGTCCTGATTGAACAGGCCATTGTCAATCTGGTGGAAAATGCCGTGAAATACAGCCCTGAAAACGCCCGGGTGGACATTGTGGTCCGCAACCCGGGAACAGATATCGAGATCGATGTCATCGATTCAGGGACCGGTATCGCAGCCGAGCATCTGCCCAAAATTTTCAACCGGTTTTACCGGGTGGACAAGGGCCGGAGCCGTCAGGAAGGGGGCACCGGACTCGGGCTTGCCATTGTAAAGCATATCATCCAGTACCATAACGGGCAGATCACGGTGTCTTCGGTTAAAAACAAAGGCACGACTTTTCATATCCGTCTGCCGGCTCAGGCATAGAACATGGCGGCGTTGTCTCCTAAAATGGCCTGTTTTTCCTGCTTGTTCAGATTCGAGGCATCCAGATCCCGAAAGTACCGGTCCGGGGGCAGCAGCGGGAAATCGGTTCCCAGCAGCACCTTGTCCAGCACCCCTGCCTGGAGCGCCATGTCATAGACAGCCGGGTCGTACAGAAACGGAGAAGCAGCCGTGTCGTACCAGATGTTTTTCAGGGTCTGCTTGAGCTGTTTTTTCATGATGTGGTAAAAGAAGATTCCCCCGCCCCAGTGGGCCAGAATGATGCGGTTGTCCGGAAACGTGGCTGCCAGTTTCTGAATCTGCTCCAGCGTGACCGGGGTTTTGCCGGGATAGGCATGACCCACGGGTTCATTGGTGTGGATCATGCAGGGCAGACTGCCTTTTTCCCGCAGTGCCGCCATGACATCCGTGAGCATGTCCAGCGCACAGTCGTCGATTCCTGACAGGTAAAAGGCCAGTTCTCCCACACCGGACAGGCCGGCATCGATGCAGCGCACCGCTTCATCCGTGGCTCCCTGCCAGGCCGCGTCAAAACAGGCCAGCCCCCGGAGCCGGTCCGGCCACTTTTGTACACAATCGATGATATAGTCATTGTTTCTTTTGGCATGATCCGGATTCCGCCAGGGAAAGCCGCTGGCGCAGGCAATGTCCACCCCGTGATCGTCCATGGCGGTGATCAGCTGGTCAGCGGTGGCCATCAACGCCCTGGGATTGTCATACAGCAGTGTGAATTCCGGTTCATTATCAAAAAGCCGGGACCGGTCCTGAATAAACGAATCAGGAAACAGGTGGGTATGGGTATCGATGATCATGGTCTTTCCTTCATGAATTGTTATTGAAAAAAAAGTACTGTCAATATATAGTATCTGTTTTACACAGACAAGGGGTCAATCCAGGGGAAAAGATGAAATATTATCCGATTTTTCTCAACGTCAAAGACCGGCCATGTCTGGTGGTCGGCGGCGGACGGGTCGGAGCAAGGAAGACGGCGACCCTGGTATCTGCCGGCGCTTCAGTCACGGTGGTGTCCCCTGAGTTTGGTGATCAGCTGGCAGCGATGCCCGGCATTCAGAGGGAGCACCGGTTTTTTGATCCTAAAGACCTTGAAGGCGTTTTTCTGGTGTTTGCCGCCACGTCGGATACAGCGGTGAACCAATGGATTCTGGCGGAAGCCCAAAAGGCAGGGGTTCTGTGTAACAGTGCAGATGCGCCGGATCAGGGTGATTTTATTCTGCCGGCGGTTATGAGCCGCGGAGATCTGATCTGTGCGGTATCCACCAGCGGTGCCAGTCCGGCCCTGGCCAGAAAAATACGTATGGATCTGGACCAGGCGTATGGACCGGAATATGCCGCATTTCTGGAACTTATGAGAGCGGTCCGTGAAAAGCTGCTGGGATCGGGACATGATCCGGATGAGCATCAACAGATTTTCAGGGCCATGATGAAAAAAAACCTGCCGGGTCTGCTGGCGGCAAATGATATTCATGCCGTGGATGCGATCCTGTATGAACTGCTTGGCACCGGATTTGAAGTCAAGGATCTGATACCGCAATAATCAGGAGCTGTGTATGGCAATACAAACCGGAAATACCCTGCTGCAGATCGCGTTTCTGTTTTATGTGTCAAGCCTGGCCGGATATCTGTTGTTTCTGGTCCGTCAGAAAGAACAGATTCAGAAGATTTCTTTTTACCTGATTGCCATCGGCGTGGGGGTTCATTTTGCCGGAATGGTGTTCTCGGGCGCGGCAATCAGAAGTCTGCCGGTTCAAAACCTGGTTCAAAACCTTTCCATGGCAGCCCTGGCCCTCGGGGTCATGTTTCTGTATGTGCGGTATAAATTCAATCTCAAGATGCTGGGGTTGTTCACCGCCATGATTTTATCGGTCACCATGCTGGCCGCGCTGCTGCTGCCCGATACGCAGGCACCGCCCAACGAAGCCTTAAAAGGGATCTGGTTTTATTGTCACATTATCTTGATTTTCGCCGGGGATGCCACGTTGGGGCTGGCCTGTGGTGCCGGAATTTTGTACCTGCTTCAGGAAAAAGGCATCAAGGACAGGAATCCGGGGTTCTTTTTCAAGCGTCTGCCGTCTCTGGACTTTCTGGATACTGTCAGCCATGCCTGTATTACCACGGGGTTTTTTCTGCTGACACTGGGTCTGGTCACCGGGTTTGTGTATGCCAAAGTATTGTGGGGGAAGTTCTGGAGCTGGGATTTCAAGGAACTCTTTTCCATGGGAGCCTGGCTTGTTTATGCCGTACTGCTCCATCTTCGGCTGTATGCGGGGTGGCGGGGAAGAAAATCCGCCATCATGACCATTGTGGGATTCGGCATCATCGTGTTTACTTTTCTGGGCGTCAACCTGGTTCTGGGCGGACATCACCAGGAATTTACCAAATAGCGGAAAACCCATGCCTAATATCATACTTATTGGTATCAATCATAAGACCGCTCCGGTGGCACTCCGGGAAAAATTGTCTTTTTCCGAAGAGGAAACCCTGGCTGCTCTGGAAATCCTCAAGCAGCACCCGGGTATCAAGGAAATACTGATTTTTTCCACCTGCAACCGGACCGAAATTTTGTATGTGGCTACCCGGAGCGGTACCGTGGATGCCCTGATCACCTTTCTTTCCGGCTGTAAACAGGTGTCCCCGTCTGAATTTGTGCCTGCATTGTATATCCTCCGAAAAGATGAGGCGATCCGCCATCTGTTCCGTGTGGCATCCAGTCTGGATTCCATGATGGTGGGAGAACCCCAGATTCTGGGACAGATCAAACAGGCCTACCGCATGGCCGTGAAAGCGGGCACGTCCAGGGTGCTGCTCAACCGCATGATGCACAAGTCTTTTTCCGTGGCCAAGAAAGTCCGCAAGGAAACCGGGATCGGAGACAATGCCGTATCCATCAGTTATGCAGCCATCGAGCTGGCCAACAAAATTTTCAGTGATCTGTCCACAAAAACCGTGATGCTTTTAGGGGCCGGAGAGATGGCGGAACTGGCGGTGGATCATCTGATTTCCCATGATGTCAAGCAGATCCGGGTGTCCAACCGGACATTTGAAAATGCTGTCTCACTGGCCGAGCGGTTCAACGGCCAAGCCCTGGGGTTTGAAGAACGGGTGGATGCGTTGACCGACGTGGACATCATCATCTCCTCCACCGGCGCTGCCGAGTATGTCATCACAGCGGATCAGGTCAGGAAAGCCATGAAAAAACGCAAGTATAGGACCCTGTTTTTTATCGATATTGCCGTGCCCAGAGACATTGATCCGAAAATAAATGAGTTGTCCAATGTGTATGTCTATGACATCGATGATCTTAAAACCGTGGTGTCATCCAATATTCAGCAGCGGGAGCAGGAGACCGTCAAGGCGGAACGGTTTGTGTCCGAGGCGGTGATCAAGTTCAGACAATGGCTGGACAATCTGGCCATCGTTCCCACCATCAAAGCGCTGAACGACAAGATGACAGCCATTGTGGACATGGAATGCGACAAGACCCTGTCGTCGCATCTGTCTCATCTGCCGGAACCGGACAAGGATGCCCTCCGGCGGATGACCCAGGCCATCGCATCCCGGGTGATGCACGATCCCATCATGTTTTTGAAGCATACCGGCGGTCACCGGGACGATTCACTGTATCTGAATGTGGCCAGACAGCTGTTCAATCTGGATATGCTGGAAAACCAATAAAATCTTTACAAGCGAGCGGGTTCTGGTATAATACCCCTTTTAATGTTCCTGGACCTTTGACCTTTAATTGAGGGATAAACATCATGAAACAAGAAGATCTGGAATATTTTCGTAATTTGTTGACCGACCGGCTCAATGAACTGCTGAAACATGCCGACAGCACCGTGACGGGCATGACCCAGCCCAAGGAGAATTTTGCCGATCCCACGGATCGGGCATCCCATGAAGCGGAAAGAAGCTTTGAACTGCGGATTCGTGACCGGGAACACAAGTTGATAAAGAAAATCAAAAAAGCCCTGGAGCGGATCGATAACGGAACCTTTGGCCAGTGTGAAACCTGTGAGGAAGAGATCTCCATCGAGCGGTTGAAAGCCCGGCCGGTGACCACCCAGTGCATTGAGTGCAAGACCCGGGAAGAGGACATGGAAAATGCCCTGGGGCTTTGACCGGT
>JAABTO010000241.1 GCA_011389835.1 Desulfotignum sp.
CTGGTGGGCGCCGTTCTGGTATGGGTGGCCCTGGGCATGCTCGGGGTTGAAAAATGTTCGTTGTCCGGGGGTCCTATGCACCGCCTGAAACTCAAAGGCATGACCGGGGCCTTTGTACTGGGGCTGGCCTACGGGGTGTTGTCCGGTTCCTGCACCTTCGGTTTCATCGCCCCTATTCTGGCGCTGATCACCATCCAGGAAAAAGTAATGACCGGTGTCATCCTCATCATCCTGTTCGGCATCGGCCACTGCCTGCCCATCGTGATTGCCGGCAGTTCCACGGCCCTGGTGAAAAAACTGCTGGAAAGCAGCGCCTGGAGCGGGGCCGGCATGTGGTTTAGAAAACTTGCCGGTGCCACCATCATGCTGCTGGGCCTGTATTTCATTGCCAACCCCTTTTTTTCGGCCCTGCAGGCAGCATAAACCGGCAACACAGCCAACCCGAGGAGATATGACATGTTGTTGAAGACCTATTCTCTGGAGATATTTAAATCCAAATGCCAGGCAGATGCCCAAGGCGTGCACTGCTTTGCCCACCTGGACCAGGATGTGACAGAGGCCATTCCCTTTCTGAATGCCGTGCTGGGGGGATTCGAGTACCTCAATGACCCCCCGGCTGTCACTTTTAAAACCCATGGCAAGCTTATTACGGTGCACGGCAATAAAATTGCGGTGAATGCCCTGAAGGATGGAGCTGAAGCTGAAAAAATCGTGGCATGGCTCAAAAATGAGATCAATGCGGCCTGGGAGAAAAAAGAGGAGATAGACCCCTGCTATACCGGGATGCCCCGTCCCGGGATCATGGAGATTCTCAAACTGCTGCCAAAAACCAACTGCAAAGCATGCGGTCAGCCCACCTGCCTGGTGTTTGCCGCCAAAGTGGCGGAAGGGGCCAAAGGTCCTGACGACTGCCCTTCACTTGATGCCGAACAGCATCTGCGCCTGACCGAATATATGGGCCGGTTCAACCTGGAAATGTAAACCAAGGAACCCTTTCATGGCACCCACACTTGTATGGCAACATATTGGAAATACAGCCCGCCAGGCAATTTTCATCATACTGCTTTCCATGGCCCTTGGTATAGCCGTCAACCTCATCCGGCCGGACAGCATCCCCTTTGTGGAAACCTGGTCCATGGCAGACAAACTGGCTGCAGAAGGCGGTGACACCCTGGCCATTACTCTGGAAGACGCGGCAGCCCTGTTTTCAGACGATGCCGCAATTTTTCTGGATGCCCGGTCACAGGCCGAATATGACCAGGGCCACATCCAGGGTGCCGTCAACCTGCCTTGGCATGAGGTGGACAACTTTTTTGAAACCGTCATCATGACCCTGGACCCGGAAACAACGACCATCACCTACTGCGACGGGGAGGCCTGTCCGTTGAGCCATGACCTGGCAATGCTTCTCAAGGACCTGGGATTCACCCGGGTCAAGGTGCTGGTCAACGGCTGGACCCTGTGGAAGGAACACAATCTGCCCGTTACCACCCCGTCATCCTGATTTTTTCGGAGGCTCCATGCCGCAAAAAAAACTGTTTTATGACACCACACTCACTTTAGGCTATCACTTCACCCGGCTGGTCATGGCCTGTGTGTTCATCTATGCCAGCATCGACAAAATCCTCCACCCGGACCTGTTTGCAGAGGCGGTGAACAACTACCAGGTGCTGCCAGGATACCTGGTGAACCTGACCGCCCTGATACTGCCCTGGCTGGAACTGATCCTGGGCTTCTGCCTGCTGATCAACCGGTGGATGGCCGGGGCATCGGCCCTGGCAGCAGGGTTGATGGCATTATTTGTGGGAATGATCATTTTCAATCTGGCCCGGGGCCTGGATATCGGTTGCGGGTGTTTTTCCGCGGCCCCGGATGGCAATCCCGTCACCCTTCTGACCCTGTTACGGGACATCTCGTTCCTGATTGTGTCCCTGGGACTGGCCGGATTGGTGCTTGTCAAAAATACCCGACGGCACCTGATATAAAAATATAAAAATCGCAAAGGACACATCACAATGAAAAAACGGATCATTACGATTGCCGCCATCCTGATGATGGTCATCCCTTTTGCAGTCCATGCCGCAGAATTGTCTATGGAAACCTATATTTCCGGGTTCGACTACAAGGTCCGCAAAGAGATGAAGATCAACAGCGAATCTCTGGTCAGCGGTCTGGAACAGGGGCTTATCCAGCTGGTCGATATCCGGTTCAAAGAAGAAAGTGCTGCCTGGCGGATGGGATTCGGCAGCCATATCCCGCTCAACGAACTACCATCCCGCCTGGACGAGATAGACAAAGACAAAACCATCGTGACCGCCTGCCCCCACAAAGACCGGGCCATTCTGGCCATGGCATATCTGAGAACCAAAGGGTACAATGCCAAATACCTGGTGGACGGCCTTCTGGGTCTTGCGGAGTTTCTGCGGGGAGACAGCGCCAGAAATGTCATGGAAATCCTTGAGGAAAACAGGGGCGGTTGATGGAAATGGCAAGCGATTTCACCTCCCTGGTTCTGAAAATCTTTAAAAAGTGCGCCGGCCGGTCCGGATGCGAGGTGTGCCGGGAACACATGGAAGAGGACTGCCTGTTTTTTCCTGAAATGTACCGCCTCCACGACCTGGCAGAAGAAACCGGCACGCCCCCGGATGAAAAGACCATGGCATCCCTGGTGGACCTGTGCACCCTGTGCGGGCTGTGCCCGTGCCAGGATATCCGGATGCTGGTTTTAAAAGCCAAGGCTGCCAGAGCCGAAGAGAAAAAACCGCCGCTGTCCGCAAGGCTTTTATCGGATGCCCGGCAGGCCGGCCAGTGGGGAGCGGGATTTTCCGCTGTGATCAATCCTATGAACCGGCTGAACCCTGTCTCGGCACTAGCAAAAAAAGCCCTGGATATCCATCCTCAAAGGTCTTTGCCCGTGTTTCCGAAAAAACACTTTTTTGCCTGGGCCAGAAAAAGGGGGTTGAGCGCACCGGTGAAACACGCGGAAAAGGACACTCCAAGGGTTGCCTATTTTGCCGGGTGCAGTGCAGGTTACCTGTTTCCCGATGTGGCCAAAGCAGCTGTAGGCCTGCTGGAACAAAACGGGGTCCAGGTATTTGTTCCTTCCCAGGACTGCTGCAGCATGCCGCTGATCATGGAGGGAACCCAGAAAACGGCTGAAAAAAGGATACAGGCCAACATGGAAACCCTTGGTGCCTGTATTCAGGAGGGATACGCCATTGTCTGCTCATGTCCCACCTGCGGGTATTTTTTCAAAAAACTGCTGAAAGAAACCGCATATTATTCAGACGCGTTTCAACAGCGGGCCGATGCCGGGGGCAACCGGATGCAAGTGCCGGTGGGATCCGGAAATGAAAAATTCACCTTTGTGCCCATGGGCATATACAAAACCTTTTTAAAAGATAACGGATATTTTTCCGGCATCGACCCCCTGCAGCGCATCGATCTGTCCATGAACGTCCAGGATCTGGGAGAATACCTGCTGGCCCGGCACAAAGCCGGGCCGCTTTCCATCTCCCTGAAGGCCCCGGACCGGGCCCTGGCCTATTTTGCTCCCTGCCACCAGCGGGAACAAAACATCGGCCATCCCTATGTGGAGCTGATCCAGTCCCTGCCCGGCGCAGACATCATCCCGGTGGGCGGAGAGATGCACTGTTGCGGCATGGGGGGGCACCTGGGATTTAAAACCGGGTTTCATAAGCATTCCCTTGCCATAGGCGGTCCCCTGTTTAAACGGCTGACGGCCGCATCCGGCCGGACCCTTGTCACCGACTGCCTTTCCTGCCGCATGCAGCTGCAGCAGGTGTTTTCCCAGCAGGTGTTTCATCCACTTGAACTGCTGAGTACAAGCGGATCAAAGACATAGTGATATCATTGCATTTTTCACATGAAATTGAAAAAATCTGCAAAGAAGATTGTTTTTTCCTATAAATCCACGTAAAACTTAATATTCCAGTGTGGTATAAATAATAACAAGGTCACACGGGAACGATAAACTGAGAGACCCTGAACATGACCCACGGAAACGATTACAGGAGAAACCCATACAGCCCATTGAACTGGACCATTCCGCCCTGAAATTTATCGACCAAGTGGAAAACCTGAGACATTCCCATCTGATCCGGCCCTGGCACTACCTGACCTGCAGCAGGGGATGCCCGTTCAGCGAAGACATGGATTATTTACCCAATGCGATCATCCGGTTGATCCAGTTCGGGTTCAAGGAAAAAGCGTTGTCCTGTTCCACCATCTGGCTGTGCGTGGGATGCAACACCTGTGCCATGGAATGCCCCAACGGGGAGGATGTGGCCGCGGCCATGGTCCGGCTTCGGGAGATGGCCATCCAGGAAAAAATCCCGGCGGCCGAACCCGGAATACTTTCTTTTCACAATGCGGTCATTGACTCCATCGCCCGGTGAGGCCCAAGACTCAGATGCAATCTGAGTGTGTTTTACATTTTTCAATGTCGATCAGCGATGATCCATGACAGCTCAGGCAGTTTTCCTTGCCCTGGGTGAACGGCGCCTCACAGTCTTTGTGACATCCCATGCAGTTTTCCACACTGGGATGAGGTTTGTGCACAGCGGTGAACGTGCCAGTATCTGCCCAGGCATTCAATATTTCTACAGCTTTTCTTGCTGTATCGCCGGAAACCCCCGCGCACCTGGCCTTTTTTTCCTTGGATTTGGCTGTAACCGGGGGATCGGCTGAATTGATCCACTTGCTCACGGAGATATGGCACAGGGTGGAACCGACTGCAACCTTGTGCAGGTTCAAACCATGGGGCTGATACTCG
>JAABTO010000242.1 GCA_011389835.1 Desulfotignum sp.
AAAAATTCTGGTGAACTCCCATCCGGAATCATTGATCCCGGTGCCGGTGAACAGCCCGGAAGAAACCCGCA
Organism: Desulfotignum sp.; assembly: GCA_011389835.1. Taxonomy (GTDB): domain Bacteria; phylum Desulfobacterota; class Desulfobacteria; order Desulfobacterales; family Desulfobacteraceae; genus Desulfotignum. The sequence goes on from JAABTO010000242.1 coordinate 72, forward strand.
TATGGGAAGAGCGGCGCCTGATTCTGCCCAGACTCAGGGCCTTTGCCCGGAAAAAAGGCTGGATTGTACCGTCCATCATCGATGATGTGGCGATTCATGTCAGAGATTTTGTGCCGGTCATCCGGGATCTGAACCAGCTGATGCACCGCTTGCAGCATGACATCTGCATATTCGGCCATATCGGTTTCGGCAGCCTGCATGCCCGGCCGCTGTTTGACCCGGGCAGAAAAAATATTACGGAACAGATCGACACGGTGTCACGGCAGACGTTTCAAATACTTCACCGATACGGGGGGACACTGGTGGGCGAACATAATGCCGGGCGGTCACGTTCAATCTACCTTGAAATGGAACTGGGTGACAGCTTCAAATATTTACGCGAGATTAAACATCTGTTTGATCCCGAAGATCTCCTGAATCCCAATACCCTGTTCAACACCGCTCCTATCACTGAAAACATGAACCTGGGAAGATGAGATAAAAGCGGGATTCAGTACAGCAATCTGTGTGGGTTGCGGACCATCATCTTTTCAATGGTCTGATCACTGATGTGCCGGGATGTGAGCTGGTCCCTGAACTGCCGGAGCGCCTGCGGCGGAGGATTCCCTTTTTGACCGGCATCACTGACCATGACCCAGTTGGCATCTGGATGGCGATCGATCATCCGGATCAGCCGGTCCATGGATGCGGCATGAATTTTCTGGGTAAGATGGGAGATCTCGAACCAGACCCCGGGATCTTTCAGGGCTGCAATATCCTCTTCATCCATATCCGGCGTATAAAAAAGCACATGATTGATGAGCACGCGGATATCATACCCCCGCTGTTTCACCTCCCGGACCAGGGTGACCGCCTCCTGGGCCGACACATGCCCTGTTGCCAGCACCACATTTTTTCCGTCAAGGATGTCGAGAATCTCGTACATGGCATCAGTCAGGCCTTTTTTTGATAGAATCCGGATGCCTTTTTCCGGGAATCTTGTTGTGGACGGCTCCTGGAAATCAAACCGTCCCAGCGGCTTGTGGGCATCTGCATGGATGGTGGGCAGCCAGACGATTTTCCCCCCCAGTGCACAGCAGGCATCCACAGCATAAGGATTGAGACCGCCGACAAAATAATTGAGCACCACACCCCCGAACACATCCATGTCACACTGCTGGTTCACCATATTGGCAATCTCCACTGTACTGCCGTGATGGGCCTTCAGGACAATTCCGGCATACCCGGCCTTTTGACAGGCAGCCGCCGTCTGTTGCGCATCCCCCCATCTTTCAAACAAACTGGGAGATGCGTGGATATGTATGTCATACACATTTTTCATGTCGTCACCTTTGATTCAAGCCATGTCAATAACGTGGCAACCAGTTTTTGGAACGGTTTACAGTCATCACACATCCATTCTGTATGGCCTGCACGGGGGATGATGTGCAGGGTTTTATCCCCGGGGTATTTCTGGTAAAGGGAGTGGGCTTCCGAAAGCGGATGAAGCCGGTTGTTTTCCCCGTGCACAACCAGAAGCGGCACGTCAGGCACCTGCTGTTCAAGCTGTCCTTCAGGATTATAACGCAATAGAGAATAGGCAAATCCGATGTCGACATCACCGCCGAATCCGTCTGTCTTGAACAGAACATCATCCACATATCCGCGAGTCACCTCATCCAGGGGATAGATTTTGAAGGGATCAATACGGACACTTTTTCCGGTTTTGACCTCTTCAAAGCGCTGCTGCTGAAGCCAGGCCATGAATTTTTTGTATTCCGCGTCAGACCGGTACGCTTTAAAAAACCGGAAGCCGTTATAAAACCCGTTGATACTGATCATTCCCGCCAGATCCGGTACTGCATACGCTGCCTGCAATATCAGGCCCGCGCCCATTCCCCAGCCGATCAACACCGTTTTCTTTTCCGGCGTTTTCTTTTGCATGGAGACAAAGATTGCGGCATTTTCAATATCACGGATCTGCTCTTCCAGCAATACACTTCCCGGGTTTCCCTCACTTTGGGCAAACCCGCGGTAGTCAAACCCGAAACAGGTATATCCTTTTTCCGTCAAGGCCCTGGCAAACCGGGCCGGGTGGATATTGTTCAATCCCATGAAACCAGAGCAGACAACGATATCCGGTTTGGTTTCATCTGCCTCCCCTGCATCCGGATAATAAAATTTGCCGTGCAGTTTCACGCCGTCACTGTAAAACCAGACCTGTTTTTCTTTCATAATGTTCACCTCTGATTTCAATTGATCGGTTGCATGATCAGTCGAGGCTGTTTAAAAATAACCCGAGAATCTACTCAAATTCATGCACATAAATATAATCCGAATCCGGGTTGGCACTGTGGCAGGAGATACCGGATCAATCCGCAGGATTCGATTCAGGATGGATCGTGATCTCTGAGCAGGTCTTTGAGTTTCTGCCGGACCGGTTTTCCATCTGCCGTGGTGGTCAAAGCGGGCATGGATTCCCCGTTCATCCAGGTCTCCTGCATCCAGACCGGCATCCCGGTATTTTTTTCGGAACAGATCCATGATCTTGTGTTTCAGAATACCGGTGAGCCAGGTTTTTTCCGATGCTTTGCCGGAAAAATTTTTTCTTGCTTCCAGGGCCGCCACCAGGATGTCAGCAGAACTGGATGGATGGGCAGCAGGGACAGTCATTGTTTCCATTCTTGAATATGGGGTTGATGGTCATACAGGTTATAAAATAATGGATTGCGTTTTGTCAATTGAATATTATTGTATAATATATTGTATAACAAGGTTAAACAAAAATAACCAAGGAGGATACAGACATGGCCCGATTGAAAACCCTGCCCGAACCCATGCGTTCTCACCTGGCAGATCTGCCCTGCCCCACGTTTGACACCCGGCCCTGGGTCACCGGACCGCCCCTGTCCCGGCGGCGGGTGGCCATCATTTCCACGGCCGGCCTGCACCGCCGGGAAGATCGGCCCTTTGAAGGAATGACCGGGGATTACCGGGTGATTCCAGACACCTGCACGGCCAAAGACCTGGTGATGACCCATATTTCCACCAATTTCGACCGCACCGGGTTTGTCCAGGACTGGAATGTGGTGTTTCCCCTGGACCGGCTCCATGACCTGGCAGCGGATCATCATATCGGTTCTGTGGCCGAATTCCACTATTCATTCATGGGAGCTGCCGATCCCGGTGCCATGGAACAGGCTGCCGGCCGCCTGGCCGGTCTGTTGAAGGGAGATGCCGTGGATGCAGCCCTGCTGGTGCCGGTCTGACCGTTCTGCACGCGCGCCGTGGGCGCGCTGGGCCATTATCTGGAAACACAGGGGATTCCCACCACCCAGATCAGCCTGATCAGGGAACACACCGAAACCATCCAACCGCCCCGGGCCCTGTGGGTGCCGTTTGCCCTGGGCCGTCCCCTGGGACGTCCCAATGACCCAGCCTTTCAAACCCGGGTGATCCAGGCGGCCCTGGCTTTGCTGGAAGCGGACTCCGGCCCGGTATTGATCGATTTTCCGGACGAGGCCCCTGACGGGTCCGAACCGGCCGAAGCGGAGATGGACCTGCCGGCCTGCCCGGTCTCCTTTGCCCGGCCGGACGGACAGAAAACAGAAACCGGACAGCTGCTGGAAGCGTTCCGGCAGGAGCTCGCCGACTGCCGGTCCTGGTATGACATGGCGGCCGAACAGCGGGGATTTTCAAGCGTGGCGTATTTCACGCCCGAAGCCGCCTTTCAGGTATTCCATGACTTTCTGCTTGACAAACCCATCCCCCTGGATGACAACATAGCGTCACCGGCCCTGGCCCTTCGGCTGGCGGCCCAGGATATCAAGGCCGCCTATTTCGAGTCGGTCATGGTCCGGCCGGACATCACCCTGCCCGATGATACCGCCTTTAACCGGTGGTTCTGGCAGAAGACCGCCGCCGGAGAGGTGCTGCGTGCCGTCCGGGACAAATGCCGGGCTTCAGATGACGCGGCTTTGAAAATGAACGGCGATCTGCTGCTGGTCCCCATGGACCAGGCATCCGCCTGAAACAGGAACAGATTATGGAAAAACTGCTCAATGTCAGACAGGCGGCGGCCCTGCTCAATGTCTCCCAGATGACGATCCGCCGCTGGACCAACGATGGCCTGCTGCCGTGCTTCCGCATCGGCAAAAAGCGGGAACGGCGATTCAGTGAAGCCGATCTTCAGTCATTTCTCGCCGGCCGCACCGGCGACCCGGCTGCCATGAACCACCGTGCTGACACCGTCACTGCCGCACCGGCCCCGAACCAGACGTCCGACCGGATCGATGGCGTATCTCTGGGATTTGCCGACCTGCATGTGCCGGACGGGTCCCACCTGACCCATCTGTACCTGGACCGGTCCGAAGCACTGGGCATTCAGGGTTTTTTTGTCCGCCAGGGCCTGAACACCGGCGAAACCGTGATGGTGGTGGCCCCGGCGGACCGGCGGGACACGCTGCTGGACACCCTGAAACGGGACGGTATCCCGGTCCGGGATCTGATCAAACAGAACCGGCTGATCCACGATACCGGCAGACAAACCCCGGAACAGATGACCGCGCTGATATCCGGGGCCGCTGTCTCGGCGAGAACCGGCTTCCGGCTGGTGGGGGACATGTCCTGGACATCTGCCGCCGGCTGGTCCCTGGAACAGACAAAAGCCCTGGAAGAAAGCACCAATACCCGTCTGGCACCGGGCCTGCTGTTTCTGTGCCAGTACAGCC
>JAABTO010000243.1 GCA_011389835.1 Desulfotignum sp.
CCACCTGGATGATGGCGGAAGGGTTTTTTTTCGCCAGCAGGTCGGCCAATGCCGTGATTTTTTCAATGCTGGATGCAATGAATTTCTGTCCGCCGAATCCGGGATTGACACTCATGATCAGGACAAACTCCAGCTGATCCGCAATGTATTCGATGGATGATAACGGGGTGGCCGGATTCAACGCCACACCGGGTTTGACTCCCAGCTCCCGGATCTGTTGGAGGGTCCGGTGCAGATGCGGACAGGTTTCCGTGTGCACAGAAATATAATCGGCCCCGGCTTTGGCAAAATCCGGAATGATGGACTCGGGTTTCTCGATCATCAAGTGCACATCCAAAGGCAGGGAGGTGACCCGTTTGCAGGCTTCCACGATAATGGGGCCATAGGTGATATTGGGGACGAACCGGCCGTCCATGACATCGATGTGTATCCAGTCAGCACCCGCGGTTTCAACGGCTGCCACCTCTTTGCCCAGGCAGGTGAAATCAGCGGATAATATGGAGGGAGCAATGAGTGCCATAATCGGTCTCCTGTATCATTCAATTGTTTTTAAAGATGCATACCATAATGGGTATCATGGAAACAATCAACCATTTTCAGGGTCAGGTTCATGGGGTTGATTTGTTCGGTCACGGCGTTTCAGGCGGGCCGCAAAGAACCCGTCCATGTTCATCCCGTTGGGAAAGGTCTTGAAATACCGGTCCATGGGCAGGCCGAAGCAGTCCTGGATCGGTGACAGCGCATAGTCTTTGCGCTTTTCAAGAAAAGCGGTCACTACCTGTTCGTTTTCTTCCGGCTCTCCGGAACACACAGCATACAGCAGAATCCCGCCGGGTTTCACGCGGTTGGCAGCCGCGTTGAGCAGTTTTCTCTGTCGGCCCGCCATGCGCTGAATATCTTGAAACGTGCGTTTCCACTTGGTGTCCGGGTTTCTGCGCAGCACGCCCAGGCCCGTGCAGGGGGCATCCACCAGAACCCGGTCAAAGAAGTGGGGAAAATCAGATGGCTCGGCTTTCATCAGATCCAGGGCACGGCATTCAATGTTGCCGATGCCCAGGCGCCGGGCTTCAATTTCCAGTAAAGACAGTTTGTCCGGGTCGGTATCCATGGCAATGATCTGTCCTTGACCGCCCATGATCTGGGCCATGTGCAGGGTCTTGCCGCCCAGGCCCGCACAGGCGTCCAGCACGGTTTGATCCGGCTTTGGGTCCAGAATCAGGGAAACCAGCTGGGCTGCTTCATCCTGAACCGCGAACAGACCCTGCTCAAACCCGGGCAGGGCCTCGATGCGGGTGCCTGATTCCATACTGTAGATGCCATCCGGACTCAATGGGGTCAGCTGCACTGAATGACCGGCCACCTTGAGTGTATCACTCAAGGCGGACCGGGTGATTTTCAGGGTATTGGTCCGCAGGGTCAAGGGCGGCACCTGGTTGATGGTCCGGCACAGCTCCAGGATCTGGTCCGGCCCGTACCGGTCCACCCATCGCTTTGCCAGCCATTCAGGAATGGAATGGACAATAGTGATATGGCCCATCAGATCTGTGTGCGGATCCGGCAGTGCCATCGTGTGAAAGCGCCGTACTGCATTGCGCAACACCCCGTTCACGAATCCGGCGGTTTTTTTGCCGTTCCTGGTCTTGATCAGATTCACACTGGTGTCAATGGCGGCAAAATCCGGAATTCTATCCAGAAACCGCAGCTGAAACAGGGCCATGCGCAGCACGGTCAATACGGGCAAATCCATGCGGCTCAACGGGATTCTGGAAAACGACCGGATGATGTGATCCAGAAAATTGCGGTGCCGCAGTACCCCGAACACAATGGCATGGCACAGGTTCTTGTCCGGTTGAGACAGATGGGCCAGCTCCGGAGACACCGAGTCCAGGCTCCGGTCCAGGGTGGTGCGGTTGTCCGCGCTTTGCAGCAGAATCTTCAACGCGGCTTCTCTTGTGTTCAGCGTCATGGATCACTCGAACCGGTCTGACAGGGCCAGGGAGTGGCCCCGCAAAAATTCTTTCGCGCTCAGGTGTTTGCCGGATTTGCCCATTAATTTTTCGATGATGACGGTGCCCCGGCCCGCTGCCACGTGAATGCCCGCATCATCCATGGCGCACACGGTGCCGGGCGGATCTGTGGCCTCATCTTTGCCGGCCCTGGCTGCAAACAGCTTGATGCGCCGGCCCGACAAATCCGTGAACGCCCCGGGCCAGGGATTCATGGCATGGACATGCGCCACCACATCCAGATGAGAAAGGGTCCAGTCGATGCGGCCGTCTTCTTTTTTGAGCATGGGCGCGTACGTGGCGTTTTCAGGATCCTGGGATGTCGGGGTCAGCCGGCCGGCTTCGAGCTGATCGATGGTATTCACGATCAGGCCGGCCCCAATCTTGGCCAGCCGGTCGTGCAGGTCCCGGGCTGTATCCCGGGGATGGATCGGCGTGTCTTTGACCAGCAGAATATCCCCGGCATCCAGCTCTTTGGCCATGACCATGGTGGTGACACCGGATTTTTCGTCCCGGTTGCGGATAGCCGCCTGGATGGGAGCGGCCCCCCGGTATCTGGGCAGCAGCGATGCATGGATGTTGAGGGGATATTTTACAGGAATATCCAGAATCCGCTGAGACAAAATCTGGCCGTAAGCAGCGACTACATGATAATCCGGGGCCAGTGAGATGAGTTCGTCCACCATGGCATCGGTGTTGAGTTTTTCCGGCTGGGATACGGTCAGGCCCAGATCCAGGGCCGCGGTTTTCACCGGCGGTGGCGTGGGTTTTCTGCCCCGGCCTTTGGGCCGGTCCGGCTGAGTGATGACCCGGCAGATTTCAAAATCAGCCCGGGCTGCCAGAGCCTTGAGTGGCGGCACTGCAAAATCCGGGGTCCCCATGAAAACAATGCGGGTCATGATGCGGTTTCTTCCTTGAGCTGTTTCATCCGCTTTTTCTTGTACATGGCCCGTTTCAGTGTACTGATGCGGTCGATGAAAAGGATACCGTCCAGATGGTCGATCTCATGCTGCATAATCACCGCCATCAGGCCGTGGGCGTCAAATTCAACAAGGTTGCCGTCCATGTCCTGGGCTTTTACTGTCACCTGTTCGTACCGTTTGACATCGGCCCTGAAATCCACCACGCTCAGACACCCTTCATTTTCCGACAGTTGACTGCCGGACGACTGGATGATTTCCGGGTTGATCAACGCCGTGATTTTTTGTTCCGATCCGTCGTCATCCGGATCCTGGGATTTGGCATCATAAACCAGAATGCGCTTGTTGACCCCCACCTGGGGGGCGGCCAGGCCGATGCCCGATTCATGGAACATGGTTTCTGCCATGTCATGGATCAGCTGCCTGATCTCATCATCAATGATATCCACCTTTTCCGATGGCATGGATAGTGATTTTTCAGGATATGTAACGATCTGTAGCAAAGCCATTTTTAATCAATATTTCCTTTGCGCTCTCGATATCTTTCCGGATCTGATCAGACAGTTCCCGGATGTTGGCAAATTTTTTTTCATCTCTCAGCCGGGCCACCATGTTCACCCGGAGCCGTGTGTCGTAAATGTCATGATCAAAATCCAGAATATGGACCTCGATGGTAAAAATGTGGTCGTCAAACGTGGGTGAGTATCCGATGTTGGCCACTCCCATGAACGGTCCGTGAACGGTTTCCACGGTCACGGCATACACCCCGAATTTGGGGCACAGCTCATCATGCAGTTTGATATTGGCCGTGGGGAATCCCAGCTGACTGCCCCCCCGGCTCCGCCCCTTGATCACCTTGCCCCGGATTTGATAATGCCGGCCCAGAAACTGCCTGGCCTGTTCCACCTGACCGTCCATGACGATCTGCCGGATCCGCGTGCTGGAAATCCGATGGGTTTTGCTGGCCGGATCCTTGATCCAGTCCGCCACAATGGTCTCAAATCCCAGCGTTCTGCCGTGCTCTTTCAGCAGATCGATATTGCCGGCCCGGTCCTTGCCGAACGTATAGTCCGGTCCAATAATGATTGCTTTCATACCGATTTTGTCCACCAGGATTTTCTGAATGAAATCCCGGGCTGAAATGGCGGCAAAATCCTTGTCAAACCTTAGACAGATCACCACATCGATGCCGGATGCCCCCATCAGTTCCATTTTCTGGTCATGACGGGTGATGAGCGGAGGCGTGGCAATGCCCAGAGCCCGCAACGGATGGGGCTCAAATGTCAGGGCCACGGAGGTGCCGGATATTTTTTTTGCTTTGGAAATGACCTGTTTGAGCAGGGCCTGATGTCCTTTGTGAACACCATCAAAATTGCCGATGGTGATCACTGCATTTTGAAAAGGCTCCCGGATCTGGTCCAGGGATTCTACAAGTTGCATATTTTCCCTTACAGTCACATAAATATTCTTGACAAATGGTTTAAACACATATATATATCCCAACCATCGTTTGAACGCAATCTTAAATAATTGCGGCTGAAAAAACGGTTCTTAGATGTGCCGAAGTGGCGGAATTGGTAGACGCACTAGTTTCAGGGACTAGCGAGCGTACGCTTGTGGGAGTTCGAATCTCCCCTTCGGCACCATCTCTTTTCAACCCCAGATCCAAAGCCGAAGTGGTGGAATTGGTAGACACGCTAGACTTAGGATCTAGTCCCGCAAGGGGTGGAGGTTCAAGTCCTCTCTTCGGTACCAACCCTTAAAGACGGGTCTTTCAAGAGTTTAAAGAGAATTTTTGGAAGGTCCGTTTTTTTGTTCAGGTAACATATAGGTGATAACGAAGATCTCCTG
>JAABTO010000244.1 GCA_011389835.1 Desulfotignum sp.
TGTCGCCACCCCCAGATCCGAGGTTGCCAGGCTGTTCTGAACCTTCAGCAGCGTGGACAGAACCACGAACCCCATGCCGAATCCCACCACCAGAAACACCAGAAAACTGTGAAGCATGGTGGTCGACGGGCTGAACCCCAGCGTCAGTCCCGTACCGACTGCCAGCAGAATCCCGCCGGCCAGGGCCCCGGTTTTCTGGGTGGTCAAATGCATGACCCGTCCTAAAATCAGGGACCCCACAGACCAGCCCAGACTCAGAGAAAGCATGGCCATTCCCACCTGCAATGGCGTATGACCCAGCGCCCCCTGGAGAAACAGCGGGGCATACCCGAACAGGGAAAACATGGAAAAACTGGCGCAGAACCCGGCCAGGTTGCCTATGGCAAAGCCTCTGCGTTTGAAAAACCGCAGATCCAGGATGGGGTCCTTTGCCCCCAGTTCCGTTTTAACAAACCAGATGCCGAACAAAATGGCGGTGGCGGCCAGCAGAATTGACGGCAGAGATATCCAGGCGATATCACGCCCCCCGATCATCACCAGGGTCAGCACCGACATCAGAAACCCGGTCAGCGACACCAGCCCGGACCAGTCCAGAGATGCGTTTTTCTTTTTTTCCCGGAACTCGGTCAAATACAGGGCGATGCCTGCCAGGGAAAGCAGGCCCAGCGGCAGATTGATGAAAAAAATCCACCGCCAGGAAAAAAAACTGACCATCACCCCGCCCATGGTGGGACCGATCACCGATGCCACCCCCCAGATAAATGAGGCCAGAGACAGGGTCCGGGCCCGCTGCCCTTCAGGTGCTGCTTCCGAGAGCACCACATACACCAGGGCGAAAATACCGCCGGACCCGATGCCCTGAAAGACCCGGGCCGCCACCAGGAACCCCATGGAGGGCGCCGCCCCGGCTGCCATGGATGCTATGATAAACACCGTCACACTCACCAGCAGCAGCTGTCTGACGGCAAACAGATCCGACAGCTTGCCGAAAATCGGCAGGGCCACGGCCCGGGCCAGAAAATAGGCCGTGTACACCCAGGCATACAGGTGCAGCCCGGAAAGTTCGGCAATGATGGTGGGCATGGCCGCCGACATGACCAAAGCGTCCAATGCACCCAGAAACAGGGCCAGAAGCACGGCGCTGATCAACCAGGTCTGTTTCATGACAGTGCCTTACGCCAGATCCTTGAGCGCAATGGTCAATCGGTATTCCGAGGAATCCGGATCACGGGCGACCCTGAATCCGATTTTCTGTCCCATGGCCAGCATGGCGGCATTGTTGGTCATCACCAGTCCAGTCACCACGGACAGGCCGTATTTTTTCGCACTGAGCATGGCCTGCTTGAGCAGCACGCTGCCGATTGCCTTGCCATGCCAGTCGTCGGCCACCACCACGGCGAATTCTCCGGTTTTGCCGTCCGGCATGAAAATGATCCGGGCCACCCCGATCAGCTTGCGTTCATCACCGTCTCCGGCAAAGGCGCACAGTGCAATTTCCCGGTCATAATCGATCTGGCTGAGACGCACCAGCATGGACCGGGAAATCCGTTTCAACGGCGAAAAAAACCGCATGAAAATGGTTTCCGGGGACAGATCGGAAAACAGATCGATCATCTGCTGGGCATCGCCGGGCCGCACCGGCCGCATGAAAATCCGCTCTCCCTCCCGGGTCACAAATTCCGATTCCTGCCACCAGGGATAGGGACTGATGATCAGATGGGCCGGCGCACACACGGCCGGATCAGCCACTGTCACCGCAATTTCGGAAATATAAATTCTGCCGTGGGCCACCTGGACAGGGTTGAGGGCCAGGGTCTGTATCGCCGGATAGTCCGTGACCATCCGGCCCACCAGAATCATGGTTTCCTCCAGCACCCCGATATCCACCCCGGCCACGTTGCCCCGGCCCTGCAGAAGCCGGTAAATCCGGGTACCTTTGATGGTCCGCCCGGCCAGCAGCCGGTTCAGCGGCGGCAATGCCACCGCCATGTCGGAAAGCGCCTCCGTCATCAGCCCGCCGATCCCGAACCGGATCACCGGCCCGAACAGGTCGGTGTGCTCCGCTGACAGATCCAGGGCATAATCGGGCTGTACGCTTTCGGGAGGCGGCATTATGTGAATGCCGTAAGCGGCTGCCAGTTCCGCGGCGTTTTCCGGCGGTAATTTTGTCTCTCCCCGGGCCAGGGCATCGTCGATAATCCGGGACGCCTGGTCCCGATCGATCGTGAGCCGTTTGTCCGTGGTATAGGGAATCTGCTGGAGCGCTTCCATGTTCCGGCCGTATTGATACAGATTGACAAACGCCCGGACCGCCCTTTCCGGCGTGTCATAGGTCACAATGCCGTGCCGGTTGAAAATCTCTCTGGACGCATCGATGGTCATGCCCCCCAGCCAGGCCGTGAAAACCGGAAACGGGGTGGTCTCCAGAAGCGTCACCAGCGGGCCGGCAATGGCGGTGCAGTCATAGATCCCCACCGGAGAGCTGAGCAGCAGCAGGCCGTCGATTTCCGGGGCCTGAATACAGAGTTTCACCACTTCAACATACTGCTGCGGGGTGGCGGCCCGAAGCAGCGCAATGGGATTGGTCCGGCTCCAGCCGTCGGACAGCAGAGTGTCCAGTTTTTCGATGGTGGCGGCATCCAGGGTGGCCGGTGCCAGACCGTTGCGGATCAGGGCATCTCTGGCCATCTCTCCGATCCCTCTGCCATTTGATACAATGGCCAGGCGGGATCCTCTGGGCCGCTGCTGCTTGGCCAGAAATTCGGCACAGTCAAACAGGGCTTCGAATTCATTCACCCGCAGGATACCGGCCCGCTTGAATGCCGCCTCGTACATCTGGTCCTCGTCCAGCCCGGCCGGATCACCAATTTTTCCGGATCGCCTGGATTTCAGGGCGATAATGGGCTTGATCCGGGACACGGCCCGGGCCGCACTCATGAACCGTCGCATCCGGGTCAGCGATTCCACATACATGATGATGGAATCCACATCCGGCAGGGTCCCCAGATAATCGAGCATATCGGAAAAATCCACATCCAGCTTGGCGCCTAAGCTGACAAAATGACTGAACCCCACGTTTTCCCGCATCGCCAGATCCAGTACCGAGGTGCAGACCGCACCGCTCTGGGACAGAAACGCCATGCGCCCGGACAAAGGGGTCTGATGCATAAAACCGGCGTTCAGCCCGGAACCGGTGTGGATGATGCCCACGGAATCCGGCCCCAAAATCCGCATTCGCGACGTTGCGGCCACCGCTTTGATCTGTCTGTAAAGCGGGTTCTGGTGAGGGTTCAGCCACGCATCCCCGGCGGAAAGCACCACTGCGCCGCCCATTTTCTTCGCAGCACAGGTTGCCAGAATGTCCGGAACCTGCTGAATGGGCACCGCCACCACAGCCAGGTCCACATCCACGGGCAGATCGTCTGCATCCGCACACACGTCGATCCCCATTACGGCGGTGCGTTTGGGGTTCACCGGAATTATGGTTCCTTTGAACCCCCGGGTGGTCAGGTTATGCATCACTGTGGCGCCGACACTGCCGGTTCTGTCACTGGCCCCGATCACGGCCACAGTCCGGGGGGCAAACACCCGGTCTAAATTTTCAATGGTCATGGATTTCTTTGATGACTATGTGAAATCAGATCTCCTGGATTTCTAGCAATTCCACTTCAAAAATCAATGTGGATCCCGGCTCGATGACGTTGCCGGCGCCCTGATCCCCGTATGCCAGTTCTGACGGCACATACAGCATCCATTTGGCACCTTCCTTCATGAGCTGAAGCGCTTCGGTCCAGCCTTTGATCACACCGTTCACCGGAAACTCAGCCGGCTCGTTGCGTTTGTAAGATGAATCGAATTCCTGCCCGTTGATCAGAGACCCCCGGTAATGGCATTTCACTTTGTCGTTGAGATCCGGAGAGTCCCCGGTTCCCGGTGTGATCACCTTGTACTGAAGCCCTGAATCCAGGGTATTCACCCCTTTTTTCGTTTTGTTTTCCGCCAGGAAGGCTTCTCCTTCCGCTTTGTTTTCCGCGGCTTTCTGACTCTGTGCTTCCATCTGTTTCTGCTGGGCCATGGCCTGGAACTCCATCAGGGTTTCCTGCATTTTTTCCGGGGTCATGGATGTCTCCCCTGCCAGGCTGTCTTTCATTCCCTTTAAAAACAGGTCCGGGTTGATATCAAAACTGTCTTTCAACCGGTTGGTGATATCATATCCGATGGCATAGCTGATCCGGTCATGTGCATCGGCGTTCTGAAGTTCCGATTCCGCATTGACATCATCCGCCGGAACGGAAACCGGCAGAAAAGAAAGGGTTGCCGCCAAAAACACGACTGGAAAAATTTTTTTCAACATCATTTAAAAAAAGTCCTTATGTTTGGAGATTAATGTAAAACGTATAGATAACAGAAATTGCAGCAAATAACAATGCCCGGCCTGCCGCCCGGATATTCCTGACCCGCAGACAGGGCAGCGCAGACACCGCAGTTGTCTGATTTTTACCTGATACCGCCTGCAGCATTAAAGGTGCGGCACAGGTGCCAGTCGGATGTATGCCGTATTTTCATGGCAGAAACAGCCGGGAGAGCGGCCGGCCGGCAGCATATCCCTTTGCAAAGTGGTGATGAATCGCCGGGATACCGGCCAGATGAAGGCACGGACCGGTCCATCGGTTCAAGGCAGCCGCACCGTACCGGGACACCTGCAGATCCAGGCGCATGCCGGCCAGAGACCGGGCATACACAGACACGGCGCGTTTTTTTT
>JAABTO010000245.1 GCA_011389835.1 Desulfotignum sp.
ACCTGGTGGGGATCAGTGTGTCCATTGAAGCAAACACCGGGTTCTATATTCCCCTGGGCCATAGCGACGACACCCCGCAAATTGAAAAACCGGAGGTGCTGCGTATTTTAGGGCCGGTTCTGGCGGACCCGGACCAGCCCAAGGCCGGGCAGAACATCAAATACGACATGATCGTTCTGGCCCGGTACGGCATGCCGTTGAAAGGCGTGGTGTTTGACAGCATGATCGCTTCCTATCTGCTGAACCCCGTCCGGCGGGGCCACAGCCTGGACCAGATCGCCATGGATCTGTTCGGGTACAAGATGGTGGCCTATGAAGAGGTAACCGGCAAAGGCAGGGACCAGATCGGGTTTCAGGACGTTCCGGCAAAAGAGGCCCTGTTTTACGCGGCAGAGGATGCGGATCTCACGTTCATGGCGTGTGACCGGCTGTCCAGACACCTGGAAGAACAGGAGTTGTCTGAGTTGATGGCAGGCATCGAGGTGCCGCTGATCCCGGTGCTGGCGGACATGGAAATGACCGGATTCCGGGTGGACAAACAGGCCCTGGCCCGGCTGTCCGGGACGTTCGAGACCGAGATGGACCAGCTGGAGCAGGAAATTTATGATCTGGCCGGAGAAACCTTTAATATCAATTCCTCTCAGCAGCTGGGCGTGATCCTGTTTGAAAAGCTCGGGCTCACGTCCGTGAAGAAAACCCGGAAAAAAACCGGGTATTCCACGGATGTGCAGGTGCTGACAAAACTGGCCGACGTCCATCCTTTGCCGGAAAAACTGCTCCGGTACCGGACGCTTGGCAAGCTCAAATCCACGTATGCGGATGCACTGGGTCAGCTGATCCATGCAGACACCGGCCGGATTCACACCTCTTTCAACCAGACCATCACGGCCACAGGGCGCCTGTCCAGCTCCAATCCCAATCTTCAGAACATTCCCATCCGCAAGCCCGAAGGCAGAAAAATCCGGGAAACCTTTATTCCGGCGGACGGATGCACCCTGGTATCGGCGGATTATTCCCAGATCGAGCTGCGCATTCTGGCCCACTGCGCACAAGACGAGATCCTGATCCAGGCGTTCCGCGATGATGAGGACATCCATACCCGGACAGCAGTGGAGGTGTTCCAGGTGCTGCCCGGGTTTGTCACTGATGAACTGCGCAGCCAGGCCAAGGCCATCAATTTCGGCATCATTTACGGCATGAGCGCATTCCGTCTGGCCAATGAACTGAACATCAGCCGGAAAATGGCCGGCACGTATATTGACAATTATTTCAGCCGTTACGCCGGGGTGAAAAAATTCATCGACACCACCATTGAGCAGACCCGGGAAACCGGGGAAACCACCACGATGTTCGGCCGGAAGCGCAAACTGCCGGATATCACGTCCAGCAATGCCAATCAGCGCCATTTTGCGGAACGGGCCGCCATCAACACCCCGATCCAGGGCAGTGCCGCCGACCTGATCAAGCTGGCCATGATTCAGATGGCACAGGCCCTGGAAGAACGCGGCATGCAGTCAAAAATGATTTTGTCCGTGCATGACGAGATCATTTTTGATGTGCCGGAAGCCGAAATATCGGAGCTGATGAGCCTGGCCCGGGAGATCATGGAACAGGTCCATCCATTGAAAGTACCGTTGAGGGTCAATTTCGGGACCGGTGAAAACTGGGCCCTGGCCCATTGAGCAGGAGCGTATGACACATTCATGTGAAAAAACCCGTATCGGCATTTTTGTGAAACACCAGGATGACGCC
The DNA here is from genome assembly GCA_011389835.1 of Desulfotignum sp. Lineage (GTDB taxonomy): Bacteria > Desulfobacterota > Desulfobacteria > Desulfobacterales > Desulfobacteraceae > Desulfotignum. The sequence continues at coordinate 1,753 of JAABTO010000245.1, forward strand.
TGGCGCACCGCCAACGAACTGGTCCGGCTGCTGAAGGACCGATGCGTGATCCTGGGCCACGACCTTCCCTGCCTGCCCGACGACCTGATCTGTATCCTGGTGCTGGGGGGGGACGGCACGTTCCTGAGCGCGGCCCGGCTGGTGGGAACACGGAATATCCCGTTGCTGGGGGTGAAATTCGGGGAGGTGGGGTTTCTGGCCATCACCCTGGAAAAACATCTGAAAGAGGTTGTGGAAAAGGTGCTCAACAAGGCGTTTCTGATCCATGAACGGGCCCGGCTCAACATTCAGCTGGTGAGAGAAAACAAGATCCTGGCCGACGTGGATGTGCTCAACGACATGGTGATCAACAAGTCGGCCCTGTCCCGGCTGGCCTCCTGTGCCGTTTATCTGGACGATGTGTATCTGACCACGTTCCGGGCGGACGGGCTGATCGTGGCCACCCCCACCGGATCCACAGCCTATTCTCTGGCCGCGGGCGGGCCGGTGGTGCATCCGTCCGTGCCGTCCATCATCCTGACGCCGATCTGTCCGTTCACGTTGACCAACCGGCCGCTGCTCATTCCGGACAGCACGGCCATCGAGATCCGGCTGGAAGACAGCCCGGAAGACATAGTCCTGACCCTGGACGGCCAGGAAGGATTTGAAATGGATCCCAGAGACCGGATTTTTGTGTCCAAAAGTCCCCATGCCGTGCAGATGATCTCGTTTGAACCCGATTCCTACTACAAGGTGCTCAAAACACGGCTTCACTGGAGCGGGGGCAGGACCTGAACGCGTAACCGGTGAATGGGCTGTGGCGGATTGCCGGTCCTGGCATCAAAATATCAATCACCGTTCCGGGCGTTGTTCCTCTCCCGCCGTGCCCGGCCTTTTTCACTGATGTTCTGGAAAATATAGTACAGGGCCGGAATCAGAAAAATGCCGAAAAATGTGGCCACGCACATACCGGAAAACACGGCAGTGCCGATGGCCCGGCGGCTGCCGGCCCCGGCCCCGGTGGCGATGAGCATGGGCACCAGGCCGAAGATAAAGGTCAAAGAGGTCATGAGCACGGGCCGGAAACGGATGGCCCCGCCTGTCACGGCGGCGTCCGCGATGGAAAGCCCTTCCCGTCGCTGGTTTCTGGCGAATTCGACAATGAGAATGGCGTTTTTGGCTGCCAGTCCCACCAGCAGCACCAGCCCGATCTGGGCGTAGATGGACAACGGCATATCCAGCAGCCACAGCCCGGACAGGGCCCCCAGGGTCCCCACCGGAACGGTCAGAACAATGGACAAAGGCAGGTTCCAGCTCTCATACTGGGCCACCAGAAACAGGTATGCAAACACCAGGGCCAGGGCGAACAGCCACACCACCTCATTTCCCGTGGCTTTCTCCTGATAGGACAATGCCGACCATTCATAGTCAAATCCCGGGGCCAGCACGTCGGCCGCCACCTTTTCCATGGCATCCATGGCCTGGCCGGAGGAAAATCCCGGGGCCGGGTTGCCGTTGAAATCCGCGCTGGTGAACTGGTTATACCGCTTGATAAGCTGGGGTCCCAGAACGGTTCTCAGGGTGACCAGACTGGTGAGGGGAATCATTTTTCCGTCATTGCTGCGCACATACAGGCGTTCGATATCCTCCGCCGTGTCCCTGTAAATGCCGTCCGCCTGGATCTTGACCTGATAGGTCCGGCCCCCGAGATTGAAATCGTTGACATATGCAGACCCTAAATGGGCCTGGAGCGTGGAGAAAATGCGCGATACCGGCACCTGGAGGTACTGGGACCGGGTCCGGTCCACATCCACGAATATCTGGGGGGTGTCTGCGGTATATGTGGTAAAGACACCTTCGAGCATCGGGTTTTGATTGGCGGCCATCATCAGACCCAGGGCCATGCCGAACAGTTCCTGAGGGTCCTGTCCGCCCCTGGCCAGCAGCTGAAAACTGAATCCGGCGCTGGCGCCCAGCCCGGAAATGGGCGGCGGTGGAAACGCGAACGCATTGGCATCCGGGATGGCTGCCAGCCGGGCCCGGGCCTGGTTCACAATGGCATCCAGGTGCTGGTGCGGTTCCCGGCGTTCATCCCAGGGTTTGAGAATGGCCAGGGCAAATCCCACATTGGGGGCATTACCGCTGAGCAGGCTGAAGCCGGACACCCCGATCATGTCGGCCACACCGTCCAGCTCCCGGATCTCACCGGTGATCCGGTCCATCACCGCAGCCGTCCGGGACAGGGATGCGGACTGGGGCAGCTGGACATTCATCAGAAAATAGCCCTGATCTTCCTGGGGAAGAAAACTGGTGGGGGTCTGGGTGAACAGCAGGGCCACCGCGGTGATCACCGAAGCAAACAAGAGCACCGGAACGATCAGCCTTCGGATCATCCACCCGGAACCGGTCACATACCCTTTGCGGCTGGCGTCCACCAGGCGGTTGAACCAGGCATACGGGCCTTTTGACGCCACCCGGTGCCGGGTCAGAAACGTGGCGCACAACGCCGGGCTCAGGGTGAGCGCACAGGTGGCGGACAGCAGCACGGCACTGCACATGGTGACCGCGAACTGGCGGTACAGTTCGCCGGTGATGCCGGGCATGAAACCCACGGGTACGAATACGGAAAACAGCACCAGGGTGGTGGAGATAATGGGTCCCACCACCTGGGCCATGGCTTTTTTGGTGGCTGCCGGCGCAGGCAGGTTTTCCTCATGCATGACCCGGTGCACGTTTTCCACCACCACGATGGCATCGTCCACCACCAGGCCGATAGCCATGATCAAAGCGAACAGGGTGATGGTGTTGGCATTGAACCCCAGGGCCATGAGAATGGCGAACGTGCCGATGAGCGACACCGGGATGGCCACGGACGGAATCAGGGTGGCCCGCCAGTCCTGGAGAAATATGAAAATCACCGCCACCACCAGCAACGTGACCAGAGCCAGCGTGAAAACGATCTCATCGATGGCCGCGGAAACATACCGGGTGGTGTCCAGGATGATT
>JAABTO010000246.1 GCA_011389835.1 Desulfotignum sp.
CCCAGAGATTCCACCGTCCGGTGCCGCCGGTATTCCGGGTTGTTCTGAAACGTGTGCAGCCGGGCCATGTTGAACCCGGTGATATCCACCTGCGGATCTCCGGTCAAAATCCAGCGGGCCATCATCTGGCCCAGGCCAGGCCCCATGATGATTCCCACTGAATTCAGCCCGGCGGTCACAAAATAGTTTTTCAGTTCCGGAGCCTCGCCGATGATGGCCTGCAGATCCGGGGTAAAGCTTTCCGGACCGCAGAAAAACTTTTTCACCCCCAGTTCCATGGTTACCGGCACCCGGGACATCGCCTTTTCCAGAAACGGCCCCATGCGGTCCCAGTCAGGTTCAATCTCGCCAAAGGTGAAACTGTCGGGTATCCAGCCGATTTTCCACGGGGCGCATACCGGTTCGAACAGACCGATCATCAGGCCCCCGACCTCTTCCCGGTAATACCCGTGACAGGAAGGGTCTTCCAGCACCGGCATGTTCTTGGGGATACCGTCCAGTTCCTCGGTGATCAGATAGTAATGCTCAGCCGCCTGGTTGGGGATGGTGATGTTGTCCACGGCGCCCAGCTGCCGGGCCCACATGCCGGCACAATTGACCACCTTTTCTGCAGCAATCTCTCCGTAAGCTGTTTTCACGCCGGCCACGGCCCCGTTCTTTTTGATCAGCCCGGTCACCGCCACCTTTTCGATGATGGTCACCCCGAAATTTCTGGCGCCTCTGGCCAGGGACATGGTCGCGTCCACCGGGTTGACCCGGCCGTCCTCTTTGACATAGAACCCGGCCAGGAGATCATCCACCCGGGCCAGGGGAAACAGGTCGTTGATCTCCTTTGGCGAGATTTCATGCACATCCACCCCGCAGTACCGGTTGAATGCCGCCACCCGGCGGTATTCCTCCAGCCGGTCCGGGTCGGCCGCCGCCTCCCGGTTGAATGCCGCCACCCGGCGGTATTCCTCCAGCCGGTCCGGGTCGGCCGCCGCCTCGATGAATCCCACGGGCGCAAACCCGGTGGACAGACCGGTTTCCTCTTCCAGCCGGGCATACAGGTCCCGGCCGTAGCGCCGCATCTTTGTGGCGGTTTCCGACAAAGACCCGAAGGTCACCATCAGGCCGGCCGCATGCCAGGTCGTGCCGCTGGTCAACTCATCTTTTTCCAGAAGCACCACTTCCCTGCATCCCATCTGCCCCAGGTGATAGGCAATGGAGCACCCGATAATGCCGCCGCCGATAATGACCACCCGGGCGTGTCCGGGCAGTGCAGGCTGTCGTTCTTTCATGTTGTTGTCCTCACCGTCTTTCTCATTTTTGAAAACATTCCCATTGCCTTGTCACCATACAGCTGGTAGATTTATATTTTTTTTTCAGACAGATCAACCCGATTTTAAGGAACAGATTGACATGCTTGCAATTATCGGCGGCACCGGACTTTACCAGATACAAGGACTCGAAACCATTGAGACATTGCAGCCCGATACCCCGTTCGGCCCCCCTTCCGCACCGATTGTAAAGGCCGTATACCGGAACACGGAACTGCTGTTTCTTCCCCGGCATGGCGACAACCATGACCGGCTGCCCCATGAAATCAATTATCCGGCCAATATTTTTGCGCTTAAAAAACAGGGAGCGACCCGTATTATCAGTGTGTCTGCCACCGGCAGTCTTCAGGAAAATATCCATCCCGGCGACATTGTTCTTCCTTCCCAGTATTTTGACTGGACCAGAGGCAGACGTCAGTCCAGCTTTTTCGGCAACGGGCTGTCCGCTCATATCTCCACTGCCGAACCGGTGTGCGCCGGCCTGATCCGGTGGATTGCAGACCATGCAGGAAAAATGAATCTGACGCTTCACAGCGGTAAAACCTATGCCTGTGTGGAAGGCCCCCGTTTAGGCACCAAAGCGGAAAGTTATTTTCTGCGCCTGGCCGGATGCGACCTGGTGGGCATGACCAACGTACCCGAGGCGTTTCTGGCAAAAGAAGCCCAGATCTGTTATGCCGCCATCTGTATCATCACCGATTATGACTGCTGGAAGGAAGATCCGTCTCACCACGCCAGCCTGGCATCTGTGCTGGCCCTTTACAGCCGGACCATCGAATCCGTCCAGGATCTGCTGCGGTCCCTGATGGCATCTGAACCGCCCCCGGCGGACTGCACCTGCCGGACTTCTTTAAAAGACGCGGTGATTACGCCGGATGACCAGGTGCCGGCATCTTTAAAAGACATACTGGCGATTTTGCGTACATAAGAAAACAGGGTTACCGGCTCTTGAAAATCGGAAACACAAACGGACGGCGCCCTTTTTTCCGGCGGATCCAGTTCAAGGACGTCTGAATGGTTTTCAGCCGGATCAGAAACCGGATCACCTTTTTCTTGCCCGGGAAATCCATGACCACCAGTCCCAGAAACAGGGTTAAAAGCCCCTGGCCAGGGACGATCAGCATCACCAGGCCCAGGCAGATCAATATCGCTCCTGCCAGATTTTTGGCTATCTGTATCTGTGGACGGAACAGTTTGGGTACGGTTTTTGGATTTTCAAACCCCATGAAATAATTTGACGGCAGCCAGCACACCAGCCGGGAGACGCCCAGCAAACCAAAAACAAATCCGGCGACGGACACGACGGTCACCCATACCAGCAACGACGGATGCTGCACGACCATTTCGATCACCTGATTCATGTCAAAATCATGCTTCCCTGAAAATATTGTGATCAGTCCATGGTAAAGCCCGGCATTTCCGCCAGGGTTTTGTAATCGGTGAGGTCACAATGGATGGGTGTAATGGAAAGGCAGTTTTGGGAGATGGCATTGATATCCGTATCCGGTGTGCCGGGAACCGGTTCCTGCCTGCTGTACCAGTAATAACTGCGTTGTCTGGGATCCTGTCGTCTTTCAAACCGAAAAGACAGGTTGTCAAGAGACTGCCGGGTGATCCTGACTCCCTGAATCTTTGAGAAAGCGATCCCCGGGGCATTCACATTCAAAAACGTACCGGACGGCAATCCCTTTTCACCGATGGTTTCAACCATATTCATCACAAACCGGGCCAGATTGTCATATTCCATGACCCGGTCCAGCTTGATGGAAACGGCCAGCCCCGGGATTCCGTTCAAGGCCCCTTCTCTGGCCGCGCCCACTGTGCCGGAATAGTTGATGTCAATGCCGATATTGCTTCCCGGGTTGATCCCGGCAATCACCCAGTCCGGGGGCGCTTTAAAACATTCTGCCAGCCCGAGTTTCACACAGTCCGCCGGTGTGCCGTCCACCGCATAGATGCGGCCTGCATGGTTGCTTTCAATCTGGCGCATCCGCACCGGGTGATGCAGGGTGATCCCATGACTGACCGCACTTCGTTCCCGGTCCGGTGCCACCATGACCACCCGGTGTTTCCGGCTCAGAATCTGAAACAGCGACTGAATGCCCGGGGCCTGATATCCGTCATCATTGGTAAGAAGAATTTTCATAAATCAGGATAACGGATCTTCCGGTAATAAGCGTCGGCCTGGTACACCGCAGCCAGGGGATTGTGTCCGGTGACCCGGTCCTTGACCGCCAGCACCGTGGTAGGCACTTGTGTATATTTGAAAAACAGGGAGTCATGGCCCACGCACAATCCCAGAAGAATATTGAAATCCACGTTTTCATGGTTCAGCAGCATGGCCTGGAAAACGGGATTGCACATGGACTCATCGGTTCCTTTAAAGATTTTGTCTTCCTCGTCAATACCGATCAGGTCCTTGGATGTTCTGCCGGCTTTGCAGCACACCGACACCACCTCAAATCCGTGGCCGGACAGGATCTCACCCACAATTTTGGCCTCGCCTGCCAATCCCAGGCAGAACGCCAGACCAATCCGCTGATATCCCATTCTTTTGGCGAACTCACAGGTTTCCACAATTCTTGTCTTGCACGGCTGCATCACATAGGGCTGTTGATCCCGGTTGGCATAACAGGCTGCCTCCTGTACCGATGCCATATGGGCAAACGAACCGACATCCGATGCCTCATACGCCTGATTGGCCGCTTCCAGAATCGATGGATGAGAAACAGTGGGACACCCTTTCGGGCCTTTGCCCTGATCCGTAAAACAGATCTTCTGCGGCACGGAAATATCACAGGCCGCACATGCGGCAGAAATCACTTTTTTCTGTCGGGACATGGTTTCCTCCCGGAATTTCAATGAATGTGGCACGCCCGGAGGGATTCGAACCCCCGACCCTTGGATTCGAAGTCCAATGCTCTATCCAGCTGAGCTACGGGCGCGCAAGGTAAAAACAAAACATGAATAGCACAGGTGCAAAAGTTCCGCAAGATAACTGTTGACATGATATGAATCACTTTCGGATCACCTGATAGGTACCGTCCAGGCGGTGCCACATATCGGCCAGGCGGCGGTCCAGATCCGTCACCGCCTGGTCGTAATCCTGTTGGGTCATTTTGCCCTGTTGAAGTCTGGTTTGAAGAATCAATATTTCATCATCATACCATTTGTCCGGGTCAAAATTGTATGTCATGGGGCGCCTGTTATTTCTGATTGCTCAGGTTCCGGAATTGTTTATTGATAACGGGTTGTATAGCATGACCCAACAGGATTGACAACCGTGGAGATTGCCGATACGATCCGGGAAACACTCATGAAACCCAAGACAAAAAAATCATTGGTCCGGA
>JAABTO010000247.1 GCA_011389835.1 Desulfotignum sp.
GTGCTGCTGCTGGGCGACACCGGCACGGGAAAAGGCAGGACCGCCCGCCTGATCCACTGGCACAGTCAGCGATATGACAAGCCCTTTATCGAGGTCCACTGCGGCGCCATTCCCGACACCCTGATGGAAAGCGAACTGTTCGGGCATGAAAAAGGGGCGTTCACCGGCGCGGACCGCAAAAAACCCGGGAAGTTTGAAATGGCTGTCGGCATTACCCCCTCCGCCCAGATCAAACTGCTGCAGGTGCTTCAGGACGGGGTTTACAGCCGGGTGGGCGGAGATGCTGCCCTGAAATCGGATGTCCGGATCATTGCCGCCACCAATGCGGATATCGCGGAACTGGTGAAAACCGGGCAGTTCAGAAAAGACCTGTATTACCGCCTCAATGTCTTTCCCGTCCAGATCCCGCCGCTTCAGGAACGGCTGGAGGACCTGGATGGCCTGATCGAAGTGTTTTTGAAAAATTTAAACATCAAATACGGCAAAAAAATAACCGGCATCCACCCCATGGTGATGGACCGGTTCGAACGGTATGACTGGCCCGGCAATATCCGGGAGCTGGAAAATCTTCTGGAGCGGGCCTGTATTCTGGAAACAGGCCCTGTTCTCATGCCCCAGAGCTTTCCGCTGGAAACCATGCCGGAGATGGACGGTCCACGGCACGGCACTGATTGGGGCACACCGATTTCCCGGGCCCGGCAGCAGGCTGTCGACCGGTTTGAACAGGAATATCTGACCACCCTTCTGGGGCAAACCCATGGCCGGATCGATCAGGCAGCCGCTGTTGCCGGCATCACCCCCCGGCAGCTCAACCGGCTGCTGAAACGCCATCAGCTGAACAAAAACATTTTTAAACCACCCAAAGACACGTGATGTCCTGAAACCCCTTCTGACCGGCATTCAAGGACACCCCGTGTCTGGTTGTCAATGAAACAGTTATGCGGAAAACCCCTCCGCCGGCATCTGCATGATGGCCGGCACATTGCCCTTCAATGCGTCCATTTTTCCCATGGTGGCCGGCAGAATCCACTGGATAAAGTATTGCGCCGTGGTCACCTGCCCCTGATAAAACGCGGCATCTTTTTTCTTTGCGGTCGCGATTTTGGGCTGGGCAGTGACGGCCCGCCACAGTTCCAGCCAGGCCATGACCACATCGCCTGTGACATCCAGGAATGGATGGGCCATGGCAAAAGCGTCCAGCACCTGTTCAGACATGGCGGTCATGCCCATGTGCATGGCGGTTTCCCCCAGCTTGTTCACCGCCTGCTCCACCCTTACCGCCATGTCTTCGAGTTCGGAAATTTCCTTGGCTGCGGCAATGGTCTGGTTCATCCGGGTCAACAGGTCCATGAACGGCTTGCCTTTTTTCAGACCCAGCTTTCTGCCCAGAAGATCCATGGCCTGGATCCCGTTGGTTCCTTCGTAAATGGAAGTGATCTTACAGTCCCGAAGCAGCTGTTCCTGGGGATATTCACTGATAAAGCCGTATCCGCCGTATACCTGGATACCCTGGGTGCACACCTCGAACGCCCGGTCCGTGACATAGCCTTTCACCACCGGAATCAGCAGTTCGATGAGCCCCTGATACATCTGCTTTTCAGATTCATCCGCAGCGGTCAACACCTTGTCGAAACAAAGCGCCGTAAAATACATCAGCGCCCGCATCCCGTCCACATATGATTTCATTTGCAGCAGCTGGCGTTTGACATCCGGATGGTTGATGATGGCCACGGGTTCGGGGTCTTTGTCAAATATTTTGGTCAGGTCCGTGCCCTGGATTCTCTGTTTTGCATAATTGACCGCATTGATGTAGGAGGCACTGGCAAACCCGAACCCCTGAAGCCCCACACCGAGCCGGGCTTCATTCATCATCACGAACATGGCTTTCATGCCTTTGTTCTCTTCTCCCAGCAGCTCGCCGACGCAGTTGCCTTTAGAGCCGAACGCCAGGGCAGCGGTGGCATTGCCGTGGATGCCCATTTTTTCTTCCAGTCCGGTACAGACCACATCATTGGGCTCACCAACGGTGCCGTTTGCATTGACCCGGTATTTGGGCACCAGAAACAGGGAAATCCCCTTGGTCCCGGCGGGGGCCCCTTCAATACGGGCCAGTACCGGATGAATGATGTTTTCCGTAAGATCCTGGTCCCCGCCGGAGATGAAAATCTTGCTGCCGGTGATGGAAAAAGTGCCGTCGTCATTCCGTTTGGCCGTGGTGGTCAGATTCCCCACGTCAGAGCCGGCTTCCGGCTCGGTCAGACACATGGTACCGGCCCATTTGCCGGTATACAGATTTTTCAGGTATTTTTTCTTCTGCTCTTCGGTACCGAACTCCTCCACCAGCTTGCCGGCCCCGTGGGTCAGGCCCGGGTACATGAGAAAGGCGCAGTTGGCCCCGGTAAACAGTTCTCCGGTCGCCATGGAAAGGACCCGCGGCATGCCCTGCCCCCCGAATTCCGGATCATCGCACATGGCCACCCATTCGCCCTCACAGAACAATTTGTAAACCCGGTGAAAACATGCCGGAATCGTGACATTTCCGTTTTCCAGGCTACAGCCGGTCTCGTCTCCTTCCTTGCTGGCGGGCAGCAGTTCCTTGACCGCCAGGTTCCGGGCCTCGGTCAACACCAGGTCCATGGTTTTTTTGTTAAAATCTGCAAATCGCTCATGGGATGCCAGATCTGCGGCGCTGAGCATCTCATGAAGGACAAACTCCTGATCTCTTCTGTCTGCAATCGATTGTGCCATGTTATAATGTCTCCTGAAAAAAGGTTTTATGTATTTGTGGATTGTTTTTTTATGCCAGAGGCGACCATCTCGAAAATCATGGACAGCCGCTGGTCTTCCAGGTCTTTATCCGGTTCCCGGAACAGGCCGGACCAGGCTGCGGAATGAACGATATCGGCAAACAGTTCCGCCATGTCCCTGGCCGGGTAGGATTTGAACACCCCGTCCTGGATGCCCTGGTCAAACAGGGTTTCAAACAGCTTTACCATGCGCTCGTGAAGACGGTTTACCCGCTCGTTGAGCTGGGGCATGCCCACGCTGTCGATATTGCTTCTTTCTGAAATATAGATTTTCACCACATCCTGGTTGTCTCTGTAAAACCGGGCCTGGGCTTTGAGGGCTGCCAGCAGCCGGTTTGTCACGCTCAAATCCGGCCGGTGGGCAATGTCATACAAAATCCGTCCCAGCTCATGAACCCGTTCGATCACCAACTCATGGTACATCTCTTTTTTTCCGGGAAAATACTTGTAGATGGTGCCCAAAGGATACTGGGCCGCTTTGGAGATCTGAGCCATGGTGGTGTTGTGAAACCCGCCTTCGGCAAATACGGCCAGGGCTGCGGCCAAAATTTCCCGGCGCTTTCTTTTGTCATCTCTTTGTTTTCGGGTCAAACCAGGCATTTTGAACTCTTTATTTCATTTTTAGAATAATCATTCTATAAACAGAATAAATGTTTTTGTCAATATCTGTTTTCAAACCGATCCGCGATTCACTGATGTTTAATTGATTGGCCTATACCCTATTTGACAAACCCGCCCGAGATGACTCCGTGACACCGGCAGGCCGTGGCCACCATGCACGGGCCTGTGTGCCGGGAAATCCGGTCTGCCAGCGCATACAGGTCCGCTGGCGGATACCCCCCGACCCCCGGTCCGAGCTGCCGGCTCTGAATCACAAACGGAACAACCCCTGAAAAATCGAGTTGTGCAATCAACCGGAACATATCTTTTTTTCGTGGTTTACCGGTCACCGTGCACCTGTCGTCCGGTTCACTGCAGTTGGGGGGACACAGAAAATTTTTTTCGTGGTTTACCGGTCACCGTGCACTTGTCGTCCGGTTCACTGCAGTTGGGGGGACACAGAAAATCGGCATGGCTGACATAGATCTGGTTGTCGGTTCCCCGCATGGGATGAGGCAGGCAGGCATCGATTGCTTCAGGCAAAAGATGAGATACCAGCCGGCCGGTTCCCAGTGTCAGCCGGCACCATTCCCAGGCCAGATGCACCGGCACCGCCGGCACCACCCAGTCCGGTTTCCGGTTCCGGGTCATCTCCTTGAACAGAAACTCCGCCCCGTCTCCGACCACGGTGGTGCATCCCAGTGCAGCTGCTTTTTCAAGACACAGCCGATCCTGGTCCACCAGGGTCACGTCCATTGGCGGTTCTTTCTGCCTGCGCATCAACCGGGCCGCCCTGAGCCCGAATTTGCCGCTGCCGATGATCCATACCTGTGTCATCCTATAATTATCCTATGAATGGGTTATTTCTGTCAATGCCTCGCATCAACCGGGCCGCCCTGAGCCCGAATTTCCCGCTGCCGATGATCCATACCTGTGTCATCCTATGATTATCCTATGAATGGGTTATTTCTGTCAATGCCTGACCTCGTCCGGCCCGCATCCAAATAAATCTGTCATTGTTTTTTGAAAAAAATCGGGCTATGAGTTTATTCAAGGAGGAAACTGCCATGCTCGTTGTTATTTCACCATCAAAAACCCTGGATTTTAACGGCCGGTCACACCCGAATCACACGATCCCTTTTTTCAAATCCCGGATCAGCCAACTGATCGATCACATGAAACCCCTGTCTGAAAAAGACCTGGAAACCCTCATGAACATCAGTCCCAAACTGGC
>JAABTO010000248.1 GCA_011389835.1 Desulfotignum sp.
TCAAGAAAGCCGTAAGAATGCTGCCCCAGGTCACCAAAGAAGCCCTGGAAAAAGCGCAGATTTCTTTGGATGAGATTGATCTGGTGGTGCCGCACCAGGCCAACAAACGGATCAACGAGGCGTTTGGCCAGTTCATGAAACTGGATCCGTCCAAAATATTTCACAATATTGAAAAATACGGGAACACCACGGCCGCCAGCATTCCTTTGGCCCTGCACGAGGCCATGGCCCAGAAACGGACGGGCAACCCCGGGGACACGGTGCTGTTTGTGGGTCTGGGTGCGGGTCTGACCTGGGGGGCGTCCATCTACCGGTTCTTTTAATCCGGAATCGTCAGTCGATTTGGCCGTTGAACAGGGCGTTCAGGTAAAATGCCGTGACCGGATCCGGCGTTGATTCACCGGATGCGGTTCCCGCGTTCCGGCCCGCCATGTGAGAACGAATGCCGGCCGCCAGTATTTTTCCCAGCTCAACGCCGAACTGGTCAAAGGGATTGATGTTCAGAACAAATCCTTCAAACACGGTCCTGGCTTCATAAAAAGACAGCAGCATACCGATGCTTTCCGGGGTCAGGTCGGGAATCACCAACAATGAGGAGGGCCGGTTTCCTGTAAACGATCTGGCCGGATCCGGATGGTCCCGGCCTTCTGCCAGGGCCTGTGTCTGGGCAATGAGATTGGCCCACAGCTCCTGGTGGTTGTAGACCCCTTTGGACGTGGTCTGATCTCCGGTGTACCCCGGCCTGAGCACCCCGATGAATTCCACGGGAAACGCCGGGCCCTGGTGGGCCAGCTGAAAAAATGAATGCTGGGCATTGGTGCCGGGTTCTCCAAAAACAATGCAGCCTGCCGGGCAGGGCAGGGGGGTGCCGTTTTTGTCCACCCCTTTGCCGATGCTTTCCATATACATCTGCTGGAAATGGGGGGGCAGTTTGGACAGGGCGCTGGAATAGGGGATGACGGCCTGGGCCGCGTATCCCAGCACCTGAGTGTTCCAGATGCTGATCAAGGCGGCGGTCAGAGGAATGTTGGTTTCCGCCGGGGCGTCAAGGGCATGGCGGTCCATTCGCGCGCATCCGGTCAAAAACCGCTCAAAGATGTCATACCCGAACGCCAGGCTCAACGGGACCCCGCCCACAGCGGATGTCACGGAATAGCGCCCGCCGATGAAATCGAACATGTGAAAACTGGCCAGAACCGGGTTGGACGGATCATCCCCGGGGCTGCCCTTGGCCGTGATGGTCACCAGGTGATGGTCGGGTTTCAGGTGGTGCCGTCTTAAAAATGCCTGAACCTGGGCCAGGTTGGCCATGGTTTCCGTGGTGGTGAAGGATTTGGACACAATGATCCACAGGCAGGTGTCCGGATCGATCCGGGAGGTGATTTCGCCGAAATTGTCAATGTCCACGTTGGACAGGAAATGAAGATTTAAATATTGGGAGCCGGTTGATTGGATGGCGTTCAGGGCGTTATAGACAAATTCACACCCGAGGTAGGAACCGCCGATGCCCACGACAACGGCGTCAGTGAATGGTTTTTTCCGGGTGCCGGTGATGCGGCGGTGGTGGATGTCTTCAGAAAAGGTGCGGATGTCTTGGACCACGGTCTGGATGTCACAAAGGATCTGAGGATCGTCCGGCTTCAGGCCCGGATCCAGAAATCCCCGGGCCGCCGTATGCAGTGCGGCCCGGTTTTCCGTGGTGTTGATCCGTCTGCCCGCCGCCATATCGGCAAATGTATTTGCGGCACCTGTTTCCTCCGCCAGATGGGTCAATGACTGTCGAACGGTATTGTCCAGCCGCTGGCGGGAAAAATCATAAAAAAAACCAGGGGTTTTCAGGGAAAAAGCGGTCAGGCGGAGAGGATCTTTGATCAGGTGTTTTAAATGTAATGCCGGAGAGTTCATCCGGGCGGCGTGTGTTTTCAGGGCATTGAAACTGTCGGAATTATACATGATAGCGGGTATCCTTTGCACGAGTCAAAAATATTTCTAACCATGTATCTGTATGGTATCGGGCTGACTGAAAATTGTAAATCAGTATTTTCAGACGTGTCAAAACAATGGTTGAAAAGAAAATTTTTCAGTATGACGGTCAATAATTTGTTGACAGGGACCTGCCGGGGCGATTAATAGTGAATGCCATGAAAACGACGCATGGGGCAATCAAGAAAAAACTGCTGGCAAAAGGCGTGGTCATGCCCAGCCCGGAGTCAGTGTATGTGGCCGATGACGTGAATGTGGACCGGATTTCTGGCCATGGGGTCACGGTGTTTCCCGGTTGCAGGATCACGGGGAAAGACACATTGATTCTGCGGGGTGCGAGAATCGGACATGAAGCACCGGTGACCCTGGAAAACTGTCTGCTGGGAAAAAATGTCCGGCTCAACGGCGGATTTTTTCAAAAAGCCGTGTTATTGGGGGACAATGTGTTCGGGTCCAACGCCCATGTAAGAGCCGGAACCATTCTGGAAGAGCAGGCGTGTGCGGCCCATACCGTGGGGCTCAAACAGACCCTGCTGTTTCCCTTTGTTACCCTGGGCAGTCTGATCAATTTCTGCGACTGTTTTATGGCCGGCGGCACCAGCCGGAAAGATCATTCCGAGATCGGGTCATCGTTTGTTCATTTCAATTACACCCCCAACCAGGACAAAGCCACCCCGTCTATGATGGGCAATGTGCATCAGGGCGTGATGCTGGATCAGGCCCCCATTTTTCTGGGGGGGCAGGGGGGGCTGGTGGGCCCGGTGCGTATCGGATTCGGGTGTCTGACCGGGGCCGGTTCCATTGTCCGCAAGGATGAGGAACGGTGCAACCGGATGATTCTGGCCGGGCACACCCGGTCGATGTCTCTGCCCAGGCGAACCGGTGTGCATCCCGGGGCCGCCCGGATCTTTAATCACAATATTAAATATATGGCCGCTCTGGCAGCTTTGTATGCCTGGTATGTTCATGTGCGACCGGTATTTACCGATGGCCCGTTGTCCAGGGAATTGGTCCGGGGACTACAGGAAATCCTGGTTCAAAGCATCAGAGAACGGATCCGGCAGCTGGAAAAATTTTGTGATACCCTGGGGCCTTCCCATGCCCGTGATCAAATCCTGACAACCATGGAAATGGTGGGCCCGAAAATAGATCAGGTTCTGACTTTGCCCGATCTGTGCGCTTCAGCTGAACACCTGATTTTGTGGCTGAATAAAAGGGCAGCACAATATGACAAGGATTATATCACCGCCATTCAGCAGTTGCCGTCAAATCTCAAGACCCTGGGTTCCGGCTGGCTTCTTGAGATTGAAACCTCTCTGCTGGACCGCTTGACGGTCTGATGATTTTTTTCAAGGATTTTTTCGCATGACACGATTGTTTGGCACTGACGGTATCCGGGGCCGGGCCAATGTCCCTCCCATGGACTGTGATACCGCGCTCAAAACCGGCCGGGCCGTGGGCCTGATGGCCCGGAACATGGGGCAAAACCGGGTGGTGATCGGCAAAGATACCCGGATTTCAGGGGACATGCTGGAAGCGGCCATGGCTGCCGGGGTGGCATCGGCCGGTATGGCGGCGGGACTGATCGGGGTGATTCCCACTCCCGGGGTGGCGTATCTGAGCACCTGCCTGGAAGGGGTGGGGGCGGGGGTGATGATTTCCGCATCCCACAATCCGTTTTATGACAACGGCATTAAAGTTTTCCAGAAAGGCGGGTTGAAATTGACGGATGTGCAGGAACAGGCCCTGGAAGCCGATATTTATAATCCAGAAATTGTTCCACGGAAAGATGTTGGAAAAATATCAATTATTTCAGATGGTTTGGAAAGGTATGCCCGGTTCCTGCAGGGCCGGTTTCCTTTCAGGAAACTTTCTTCCCGCATCAAACTGGTCGTAGATGCCGCCAATGGGGCGGCCAGTGAAATCTGTCATCAGGTGTTCACCGATCAGCTGTTTGATGCGGTGTTTATCCATGATACTCCGGATGGATTCAACATCAATCAGGATTGCGGATCCCAGCATACATCAGATCTTCAAAAACAGGTGAAAGCCTGGAAAGCGGACCTGGGCATCGCTTTTGACGGGGATGCAGACCGGATGATCGCTGTGGATGAAACCGGAGAGATCATCACCGGGGACCGGATTCTGGCAATATGTGCCAGGCATGCCAGAGAAAGAAATCAATTGAAAAACAACTGCGTGGTCAGCACGGTGATGAGCAATATCGGACTGACAAGGGCTTTGGATGACCTGGGCATCACCCATATCAGGACCGGCGTAGGGGATCGCCAGGTGCTGGCCGAAATGCAGCAGACCGGGGCGATAATGGGCGGAGAAGATTCCGGACACATGATTTTTCTGGACGATCATACCACAGGTGACGGCCTGCTGTCCGCATTGCGGCTGATCACGGTGATGGCGCAGACCGGCCGGACTCT
The DNA here is from genome assembly GCA_011389835.1 of Desulfotignum sp. GTDB lineage: Bacteria > Desulfobacterota > Desulfobacteria > Desulfobacterales > Desulfobacteraceae > Desulfotignum. The sequence goes on from JAABTO010000248.1 coordinate 4,422, forward strand.
GTCGGATCTGGCGGGTGTCATGCAGGTGTTTCCCCAGGTACTGAAAAATGTGGAAGTGGACGCGTCCCGACCGGATTTCATGCAGGTGCCTGAGATTGCCAGCGTCATTGATGAGGTAACATCAAATCTGGGGGATAAAGGGCGTGTTTTTGTGCGGTATTCCGGCACTCAGCCGCTGCTTCGGGTCATGGTGGAAGGACCGGA
>JAABTO010000249.1 GCA_011389835.1 Desulfotignum sp.
GGGTCCATGCCTGCGGGTCCCGCTCTTTCCGGACGTAGGGGCCGGGAATGACGATTTCCCGGCCCGTGGCAAACAGGGCGCCGTTGTTGATGGTCAGCTGGGTGTCAGTGCATGTGAACAGCCAGGGAAGATCATGACTGGTAATGATCAAAGTGGTACCGCGGTTTTTCCGGGCCGCCAGAGAAGCCGTTCGGATTAAAGCCGCACTTTGGGCATCCACACTGGCCACGGGTTCATCCAGCAGCAGCACTTCGGGTTTTAAAATCAGACGGGCCGCCAAGGCTACCCGCTGGGCTTCGCCCCCGGACAGTTCATGCCACTGGCGGAAAGCGAACCGGTCAAAGTCCAGCCCTACCTCTGCCATGGCATTTTGTACCCGCGGCTTCAGGTCCCGGGGCGTATGACGCAGTTTCAGGCCGTAGGCGATATTGTCAAACACCGACCGCTTGAGCAGGTAGGGTTTCTGGGTGACCAGGGTGACTTTTCCGGAAATTTCCGATGAAAACGGATACCGGGGGTTGCCCCTGAACCGGACCCGGCCGGATGTCGGTCGCATGGCAAAGGCCAGAATCTTGAGCAGGGTACTTTTTCCGGAGCCGTTGGGTCCCATCAGCCCGGTGATGGATCCTTGCGGGATTTTCAGATCTGCAATGTCCAGCACCTGTTTGTTCCCGTAGAAATGGGTTATTTTTTCCAGGCGGTATATGGGGGGTGCCGGGGTCATTGCTTCCTCAGAAAAGACAGGCAGAAGTTGACGCACAGGGCAATAATGATGAGAACGATCCCCAAGGCGATGCCGTCGGCAAACTGCCCCTTGTTGGTTTCAAGAGCAATGGCGGTGGTCATGGTGCGGGTATGGTATTTGATATTGCCGCCCACCATCATGGCGATGCCCACTTCGGTGAACACCCGGCCAAAGGCGGTGACAACCCCGGCCAGAATTCCGTACCGCACCTCCCACAGGCAGGTTCGCACAATGTGGTGTCTGCCTGCGCCCAGGGAAACCAGGGTCAGTTTCAGCTCCGGATCGATATTTTCCACGGTGGCGGCGGTGATGGCGATAACAATGGGCAGTGCCAGCACGGTCAGACCCATGGCAATGCCGGTAAGGGTGAACAGCAGGTTCCATTCCCCTAAAGGCCCCTGGCTGGAGATCAGGGCGTAGACGATCAGGCCGATGCAGACCGTGGGCAAAGCCAGAAGGGTGTCCACCAGGGTCTTGATATGGCGTTTGCCGGGAAAACTGAAATATCCCAGAGCAAATCCCAGCGGCAGCCCGAGGACCAGACTGATGAGGATGGCAATAGTGGATACCTTGAGGGTGGCGGATATGGCCGACATCGTGGCCGGATCCAGATGGATCAGCAGAAAAAACGCCTTGATGAAGCCGTCAACGATAAAGTCCATCAGAAACCCGGATATTTGAAAACAAGGTTGTCAGTGATTGTCATGGATTTGAAAATCTGCTTTTCAACGGTCTTTTAAAAACAGTTCATGGTATTCGTCTTCAGAAATGTGCTGTTTGAGAATTTCATGGATGCATTGATAAATTTTTTCCAGTTCCTCGTCGGACAGCCGGGGAACAAGGGTTTGCATGAATGTGTCTTCGGAAAATTTCTGCAGATAGAACATGATGGTCTGTTCGTCGGTTTCTCTGTTCATGCCAAAGGCGCCCAGCCCTTGATAGGTGTGGATGAAATTATGGGTATCTTTTTTCATGGGATCTCCTGGTTCCAGCATCTTTTTAAAATGTGACAACCATTTTTAACCTGAAATGACAGATGAAGCAAGTGTTGACAAATATTTGTCATCTGATTTAATGGTTGGATAACAATGTTCTAATATAATTCTAGCAAAAAAAAGATAGAAAAACAATTCCGGCGGGAACATGTTTGAATGCAGGGGGCGGAACCCTTATTTCCCGCGACACATTTTTTTGTATTCAAGGAGGCGGCATGACAACCCATTTGCACCGGGCAATGGACAAGATCAAAAGGGAAATTCTTTCCCTGGGGGCCCTGGTGGAGGACCGGTTCAGAAAATCCATTCAGGCGGTCCGCACCAAAGACCTGGATCTGGCCCAGTGGATCATCGATTCGGATTATGAAGTGGATGAACGGGAAATCGAAGTGGAAGAGGAGTGTCTCAAGATACTGGCCCTGTATCAGCCGGTGGCCACGGATCTGCGTCTGATTGTGGCGGTGATCAAGATCAACAATGACCTGGAGCGGATCGCGGATTATGCGGGAAATATTGCCCGGCGTTTCGTCACCTCGGCCGATGACCCCGGCAAATTCAAATATGATTACACAGCCATGGCGGATCAGGCGGTCAATATGCTGAAGCTGAGTCTGGACGCCCTGGTGGGTATGGATGTGGCGACCGCGTATCATGTGCTTGAAATGGATGAAACTGTCAATACCATGAGAGATGATGCCTATCGGACCATGAAGGCGGATATCCAGGCCCACCCCGACATGGTGGCGGAAATTATCAATATGTACTTGATTTCCCGGCATATCGAACGGATCGGGGACCATACCACCAACATTGCCGAAGAGGTGATCTATCTGATCGAGGGGGATATTGTCCGCCACACCTGATGAGGATATGATTTTTCAAACACCGAACCCAACAGGAATGGAAAACAGATGGCCAGGGAAACCATTTTGATCGTGGATGATGAAGAAGATATCATCGAGCTGATCAAGTACAATCTGAAAACAGAGGGATATGTCATTCTGACCGCCGGTACGGGAGAACAGGCCCTCAAGACGGCCAGACAGTCTCTGCCGGACCTGATCGTTCTGGATTTGATGCTGCCGGGCATCGACGGTCTGGACGTGACCCGGCATCTGAAAAACAATGACCAGACAGCTGATATCCCGATTGTCATGGTGACGGCCAAAGGAGAGGAATCCGATGTGGTCACCGGCCTTGAACTCGGGGCCAATGACTATATTTCCAAGCCGTTCAGCCCCCGGGAGCTGGTGGCCCGGATTCGTGCCATTTTGCGCCGCCGGAGAAAAACCGGTGAAAAAGAGACCGCATCCGGTATCCGTCAGATCGGGGATATGGTCATCGACCGGGCCAGGCATGTGGTCACCATTCAGGGTCAGCCCATCGACCTGACATTGTCTGAATTTGAGCTGCTCTCTTTTCTGGCGGACAAGAAGGGCTGGGTATTCACCCGGGGCCAGATCATGGATGCCATTCACGGGGAGAATTATGCAGTGACGGAACGAAGCATCGATGTGATCATCGTGGGACTGAGGAAAAAATTGAAAGCCCATGCCGCCTGTATTGAAACCGTCCGGGGGGTTGGATACCGGTTCAGAGAAACATCATGAAAAAACAAAAACTGATCTGGCAGATATTCCCCTTTTTTCTGGTGATCATTATCGTGTCTCTGTCTCTGGAGGCCTGGTATTTCAATCGTCATTCCCGGCGGTTTTTTCTTGAGAACACGGAAAAGGAATTGATCGTGAGGGCCCGGCTGATTGAACTCAAAATCGCCGGCATGCTGTCTGAGAACCCGGTTCAGGAACAGAAACTGAACGCGCTTTGTAAAGAAGTGGGTGCAGCGATTCAAACCCGGATAACCATTATCGCGCCTTCGGGCCGGGTGATCGCTGATTCCTTTGCACGGGTGGCCACCATGGAGAATCACCAAAACCGGCCGGAAATAAAGACCGCTTTTTCCGGTCGGCAAGGCATGGCAATCCGGTACAGCCGCACACTGGATCAGGACATGATGTATATTGCCCTGCCCGTGAAAGGGCCGGAAGGGGTCTCGGCTGTGATTCGGACCGCAGTGTCTGTCTCCGCCATTGAAAAAAATATCCAGTCGACCCGGAACAAGGTGCTCCTGTTTCTGATATTCACCGTCATTGCCGCAGCCGGGGTCTGCTGGTATGTGACCCGGAAAATCATTCAGCCCCTGGAAGAGATCAAGAAAGGGGCTCAGGCCTTTGCCAGGGGGGATCTGAGCAACCGGCTGCCGGTGCCGGATACGGAAGAGCTGTCAGCGGTGGCCCGATCCATGAACCAGATGGCTCAGAATCTGGCGCACCAGATCCAGGCGGCTCTGGACCGGCAGCGGGAACTCGAGGCCGTGCATGCCAGTATGCAGGAAGGGGTGATCGCCATAGATAACCAGGAAAAGATCATCACCATCAATGATGCGGCGGCACGGATTTTCAATTTTCCCGCACCTGAGTTGAAAAACAAGAGTGTTCTGGAAATGGCCAGAAACTATGAACTTCAGACGTTCATCCACACCGCGCTTTCCACCCATGAGCCCGTGGAAGACGACATCCGGATCCATCAGGACAAGGAGCAGATTTTCAATGTTCATTCCAGCGCGTTATGGGACAGCCGGGACCATCGGATCGGCACGCTGATCATTTTTCATGACATCACCCGGATCCGGCGTCTTGAAAAGATGCACAAGGATTTTGCCGCCAATGTGTCCCATGAACTCAAAACCCCGTTGACCACGCTCAAGGGGTTTATCGAGACCCTTCAGGCAATGCCGGACAGTACTTCGGAAGACCGGCCCGGGTTTTTGAGGATTCTGGAAAAAAATGTCAACCGGATGA
>JAABTO010000250.1 GCA_011389835.1 Desulfotignum sp.
TCCAGACACTGCCGTTCTGATGGTGACAGGGGAAGATAGTCCTGAAATCGCCCATGCCGCTATAGATTCCGGAACCTATGGATATATCATCAAACCGTTTCACAACAGTGAGCTGGTCATCAATGTCCAGAATGCGTTACGTCTTCAGAAACTGGAAATTGCCAACCGCATGTACCAGCAGAATCTTGAAAAAATGGTAACGGAGCGCACCGCCGGTCTTAAAAACGCCCTGGAGGGAATGATTCAGGTGATGACCCGGACCATAGAAACCAGAGATCCATACACGGCAGGGCATCAGCAGCGGGTAGCCGACCTTGCCGTGGCCATGGCTGAAAAGATGAACCTGTCCAGCGATCAGGTTGAAGGAATTCACATGGCCGGACGGGTGCATGATCTGGGAAAAATATCCGTGCCTGCGGAAATCCTCAGCAAACCGGGCAAGCTGACCGACATCGAGTTTGCCCTGATCAAAACCCACCCCACAACCGGCTATAATATCATTGCCGATATTGAATTCCCCTGGCCCATCGCCCGGATGGTTCTGGAGCATCATGAAAAAATGAACGGCACCGGATATCCCCGGGCGTTGTCCGGCGATGAGATTCTCATTGAATCACGGATTCTCTGTGTTGCAGATGTCGTGGAGGCCATGTCTTCTCACAGGCCCTACCGGCCTGCCCTTGGCGTGGAAACCGCGCTGGCGGAAATCTCCCGGAACAAGGGGGTTCTCTATGACACCGCAGCGGTGGAAGCCTGCCTGGCACTGTTCAAGGATGGCGAATTCCAGTTTGATTGACTAAAATTAGGTCTCAATTCTTGCCTCTTACAAAATAAACGCCAAGTGGCAAAACACGTAAATAGCCATTTTTTGAAATGATTTTGACCGGTTCAAGGCACTTCAATGGGGAATCAAGGACGGCACCCGGCCGTCCTGAATTCAGCCGGCTCATGAAAAGCCTTTGGGCGCATCTGCTGCACAGGTCCCCATGCTGGGACCCATAAAGCTGGCAGCACTCATCTTTTTGGTGACTTCATGACTGTCGCATGCCGGGCAGGCGACGTCCGGTTCATCGCTGGCAAACACCAGTTTTTCAAATTCATGGGAACAGGTGTTGCACTGGTATTCAAAAATCGGCATCTGGCTCCTCCTGGGTTTTGAAATCATAATCAAGTTGACAGTATCACTGATGCACATACCTCATAATAATCATTCTTTGTTTCCATGCAACCGGTTGACCCGCATCGGAAAATCACATTCCTGAATACACCACCACCCGGTTGCGGCCGGCCTGGTAGGCTTGATACATGGCATCATCCGCCATTTTGACCATCCGGTCGGCAATGTCGGCACTCCGGGTGTTGGACCGCAGGATGCTGCCAATGGTCTTGAGCACCTCATCACCAGTCTGGTGGCCGTACCTGTCATTGATGAGTTTGAAATGATCGATATCCATCATGAGAAGGGTCACGGGATGCCCATACCGACTGGCCCGGGCAATCTCCTCATCCAGCCTGACATGAAAATGCCGGCGGTTGAACACCTGGGTCAGATCATCGGTGATGGACATTTTTTCAATGGTGTTGTAAGCCTTTGAGAGACTTCCGGCCAGCCGGGAAATCAGAAACAGAACAATACCCAGCAATGCCAGAGACGGCAATACCCAGACCGATAAAACCAAACCGGTTTCTGGCCATTTTTCTTTCTGTATCGCTCACATCAAAAGTCACGCTGATGCCGCCCCGGACATCTCCGATCCTGTAGCCCTGCTTTTCATGGCAGGGCATGCAGCTGTCTTCCACATACAGCGGCGCCATATACCGGTAAATGGATCGATCGTTGTCCTTTAGCAGGGCATGTGTTTCTCTGTTTCCTTCTTCAAAACCGGACAGGGCCGCTCTTTCAAAGTCATCCGGGACATTGTCCGGGCCTTTTTTGACAAACACCCCGCCATGTTGCGCATTCCACCGCCGGGTCAAAACAATGTTCTTGAAATGGGCCCTGGCCGTGGTCAGGTATTGTTCAGAGATCAGCCGGTCAGTCTGGACGGCAAACCCGATGAAGATACCCATGAGAAAAAGCACGACAATCAGGCTGATATGAATGAAGAACCGCGTCCACAGATGTTTCTTTTTCATTGCAGGTGCGCCGGACTGTCCGTCATGGTTCCGCCTTTGGTGTTTTTTTCGTACAATCTGGAATTATAGTGACATCCAGTTTAACACACCCGGAGAGACCCCAAAACAAAAAAATCAGGATCTGGCAAAGCAATTGACAGCGATTTATCCGGAAATAAAACGGTTGTTCATGTCCGGCTACACCGCCAATGTCATTGCCCATCAGGGGGTGTTGGATCAAGGGGTGGCGTTCATCCAGAAACCGTTTTCAATACAGAATCTGGCTGAAAAGATCCGGGAGGTATTGGATAAGACATGCTGAGTGTTCGTGTTGCCCATGGAAAAGGGAATGTGCATGGTGTTTTCCGCTGGTTTCACGTATCATAAAGATCCAAATCCGGGTAATGCTTCTGGGCACATTCCCGGCAGATGCCGTGGCTGAACTCCGTGTCCGTGTTTTCCTGAATATAGGCTTTGAGCTCACGCCAGTATCCTTTGTCATCCCGGATTTTTTTGCAGTACATGCAGATGGGCAACAGTTTGCTCAGCTGCCTGATCTTTGCCAGGGCCTGCCTGAGTTCTTCGATCACTTGGTCCCGCTCACGCTCCGCTGTCAGAATCCGCACCATGGCATCGATCCGGGCGATCAGTTCCCGGTTGGACACGGGCCGGGCGATATAGCCGTCCGCGCCGGCATCCAGTCCGTCGGCCTGCTGATCCGAGCCGGTCTTCATCCCGGAGGTCAGAATGACATATCCGCCGCTGGTCCGGGGGTCCGCCTTGATCTGCCGGCACACCTCGGTACCCATGATGTCGGGCAGCACCAAATCCAGAAGGATGATGTCCGGGTTCTGCCGAACGGGGTGAACAGTTTTTCCCTGTCCTGCCGGGACATGCCCAGAAACTAATTTTTTTCCCGGTTCAACCGGGCCAGTTCGGTGTTTTGCTTGTGAAGCCGGCGGGTCAGGTTGTTCAGCGCCTGATTCAACGACAGCGGCTGTTTTTGCATGTGCATTATTTCCCGGGCATCCAGCCGGCCAAAGGCCAGGACAAGGTGTTGTCCCTGCTCAAAAAAAAATCATAGCTCTGGGGCAGGCCGGTTGTCGTTTTAATGTTGAGAAGATGGGGCAGTTCCTGGGTCTGGACCAGCCTTGTGAAATTGAATGTACCGACAAAATCCATCACTATATCTGAAAAAGCGGTCACATTTTCCAGGCACTTGGTAAGGGTCCGGGCGGATTCGTTTGCCTTGAGAATACGGCCGTCCCGGGACAAAAAAAACAGATCCTGCGACTGCTGGGTAATATACGCATATGCGGCCTGTTCTCTGGTCTCATACATCATTTTCATGCCGCGATCAGCGGGGTGAGCCGGTCAATGGATGGGACATACGCCGTTCCAGAATACTGCTTGATGATCTCGGTGCCGCCCCAGTTGAAGGCCTGATTAAATTCATTGGCTGCACAGGAGATGACCACTTTTTTCTCATTCTGGGAATCAACGGATGTTTTTTCGAACAGCCGGGGATAGGCCAGGTTCAACAGCCCTTCGGTGATGGCGGTCACCAGATGCTCTTTGGCCAGCGATATCCGGTTGAACTCCCACAGGCGGCCCACCTCGTACATACTTTTCTGGAACAGGTCGGCATACAGGGTCTGGATATCGATGTCATCGTCCAGCAGCTGCTGGACAATTTTGGCGCAGGCCCGGCGGTTTCCACAAACACGGCGGGCTGGTAATCGGAAAACAAAGATACCATGACCCGGGGGAAACGGCAGCTTGTGTTGTCAACCCATTGTGTCTGAAGCACGAAAATGGTATGTATCCGGCGGTTGTAATAAAATGAAACCGGCGTGTATTGCAAGGAGGCAACAGAAAATGGGTACTGAACCTATGTCAGCAGAAGACAGGACGCCAGACAGCAAACTGATCGTGGACACCCGGGGCCATGTCCTGCTCATGGGGTTGAACCGGCCTGAAAAGCGCAATGCATTTGACCTGGCCCTGTACCGGGAACTGAGCGCCGCCTATGGCGAGCTGCACCGGAACCCGGATCTTCGGTGCGGGGTGTTGTATGCCAGAGGAGACCATTTTACCGCCGGTCTGGATCTGTCGGAATGGGCAGACTGCTTTTCAAAAGGACAATTTCCTGAACTGCCTGAGAATGGACTGGATCCTCTGGGTCTGGATCCGGACCGGCAGGTGGGCAAACCCGTGGTCATGGCGGTCCAGGGGATCTGCCTGACCATCGGGCTGGAACTGCTGCTGGCCTGTGATATCCGGGTGGCGGCGGACACGGCCCGGTTCGGCCAGATCGAAATCAAGCGGGGCATCTATCCGGTGGGGGGGGCTACGGTGCGTCTGTTTCAGGAAGTGGGGTGGGGAAATGCCATGCGGTATCTGCTGACCGGGGACGAGATCGATGCCAAAGAAGCGTTCCGTCTGGGGAGATCGGAAG
>JAABTO010000251.1 GCA_011389835.1 Desulfotignum sp.
GGATATAGGCCGGTACAAACCCGGGATAGTCCATGGCATTGGCCACCCCTTTTTTCATGGCTTGGGCCCGCAGGTTGTTGCCGTAATCAAAGGCAATGGCGCCGTTGTCTTTCATTTCAAGAATGGCCCGGACATGGTCTGCCATGGTGTTCAAAGCCATGTCCTTGTATGTGTCTGGATCGGATTTGCGCAGTTTCAGCGCCTGTTCAAATGATATGCCCGTGGGGAAATACCCGTTGAGTTCATCATGTGCACTGGTCTGGTCCGTGATCACATCCGGAATGAACCCTTTGTCCATCATGGCGGGCAGCACATCCCCCACATTGGCGCACAGCCCGATGGATAAGGATTTGCTCTCGTCTGCGGCTTTCCGGGCCATGGCAATGGCGGCATCGAGATTGTCTGCTTCCACATCCAGGTACCGTTTTTCCAGGCGCCGGGCAATGCGGGCGGGATCGATCTCGATACAGATGGCCACGCCGTTGGCCATGGTTACGGACAAGGGCTGGGCCCCGCCCATGCCGCCAAGGCCAGCGGTGACCACGATTTTGCCGTTCAGATCAGAGTTGAAATGCTTCTGGCCCAGAGAGGCAAAGGTTTCATAAGTGCCCTGTAAAATCCCCTGGGTGCCGATATAGATCCAGGACCCGGCGGTCATCTGGCCGTACATGATCAGGCCTTTTTTGTCCAGTTCGTGAAAATAATCCCAGTTGGCCCAGTGCGGCACGATATTGGCATTGGCAATGATTACTCTCGGGGCGGATGCGTGGGTGGTCAAAACACCCACAGGTTTGCCGGACTGCACCAGCAGGGTTTCGTCGTTTTCCAGGTCCAGCAGGGTCCGGATGATGGCATCGAAACAGTCCCAGTTTCTGGCGGCCTTGCCAAGTCCCCCGTAGACAATGAGTTCATCCGGATTTTCTCCGTTGTCCGGGTCCAGGTTGTTGCACAGCATGCGCAACGCCGCTTCCTGATACCAGCCCTTGCAATGCAGCTGACTGCCCGTGGGGGCTTTTACCGGGCGGGGTCTGCCGCAGCCGATTTTCAGATCCTTTAACAGCTTTTCCCTGTGATTCATTTTTTCCTCCTGGCGGTGTTGACTTTTATGTGTGGATTGGCTACTACTTGTCTATACAAGTATAGATATCATGTCAAGGTTTTTTAAAGGAATCTACTGTGGAAAATTCATCAAAGCCCCGGGCATTGTATGAACAGATCAAACAGCATGTGGTCAAAGAGATTGATGCCGGTCACCTGAAGCCTGATGACCGGGTGCCGTCGGAAACTCAGTTGTCCAGGGCGTTCAAAGCCTCGCGCATGACCGCCAACCGGGCCCTCAAAGAACTGACCGAAGAGGGACGGATTGTCCGGATCCAGGGGGTGGGCACGTTTGTGGCCCGGCCCAAACCCGATGTCGCGCTTCTGGAGATCAAAAGCATTGCCAAAGAGATTGTTGACTGGGGCGGGGTTCATTCCTGTGACGTGCTGCTGTTGGCTGAGGAACCCGCAGACAGGGACATTGCCGCCCGGCTGGGCCTGAATCAGGGAAGCCGAATCTTTCATTCCATTGTGCTTCACAAAGACAGGGGGGTGGGTGTTCAGTATTCGGAGCGGTTCATCAATCCGGCCGTGGCTCCGGATTATCTGGCCCAGGATTATACCCGGATCACCCCCAGTGATTATCTGCTGGAAACCGCCCCGGTCCAGAAAGCAGAACACGTGATCGAATCGGTGCGTTGTCCGTCCCAAGTGCTGAAACACTTTCAGATCGGTGCGGCAGAACCCTGTCTGCGACTGATCCGCAGAACCTGGTCTTTTGACCGGGTGGCCACTTACAGCACCATGATTTCACCGGGGTTTCGATATAAACTGAAAGGCATTTTCACCAGGGGAGGGATTCAATGACGCAAAAAATTGTTGTTCTGGATGGAGACCATCTTCAACTGAAAGAACTGGTGGGCATTGCCAGAAACGGGTGGGGGGTTGCCATTGCCGAAACCTCCAAAAAACGCATTCACAAGGCCCGCAATCTGGTGGAGAACTGGGTGAACCAGGGGGAGCGCATTTACGGAGTGACCACCGGGTTCGGCGCATTGTCCGAGGTGACCATAACGCTTGCCGATACCAGGCGGCTTCAGAAGAAAATTTTATTGTCCCATGCGGCCGGGATGGGCAAAGAGATGTCCGAAGATGTGGTCCGGGCCATGATGGCGCTGCGCATCAACGATTTCTGCCGGGGCAATTCCGGGTTGCGTCTGGCGACGATCCAGATGCTGGCGGACCTGCTCAATTCCGGCATTGTGCCGGTGGTGCCGGAAAAAGGCTCGGTCGGGGCCAGCGGAGACCTGGTGCCCATGGCCCATCTGTCTTTGGTGATGATCGGTGAAGGGGAAGCGGTGGTGGACGGGCAGCGCATGTCCGGTGCCAAAGCCCTGGCCGCCAGGTCCATCAAGCCCCTGGAACTGGCGGCCGGCGAAGGACTGGCCCTGATCAACGGCACCCAGTTCATGATTGCACTGGGGTGTCTGGCCCTGCACGATGCATTGAATCTGTGCAAACACGCGGACATTGCCGCTTCCATGAGCCTGGAAACCCTTATGGGCACCAGGTCTGCGTTTGATCCGAGAATCCATCAGGCCCGCCCCCATCCGGGCCAGATCATGGCGGCGGAAAACA
>JAABTO010000252.1 GCA_011389835.1 Desulfotignum sp.
GGCCGTGGAGTCGGTCGTGGGAAAACTGTACTGATAAAGGAGAAGACATGACAGCAACGATTCATATCCATCTGGTTCATCGGCAGCATACCGATGGCAGAAAAACCGTGGCGGTTCAAGGAGATACTGTGGGCCGGGCACTGGCGGACCTGATTGCCCAGTACCCGGGCATGGAAACGGAGTTGTTTGATAAAAAAGGGAACCTGCACGGGCATATCGAGATCTATCTTAATGCAAAAAGCGCGTTTCCCGGCGAGCTGGAAAAACCGGTGAATCCCGGAGATGACATCCAGATCGTCACGTTTCTGGCCGGTGGATAGGGTTACATTCCCAGAACCCGGCCCAGCCGGACCATGGGCCAGGCATGCACGGCTCCGCCTTTGGGCAGGGTTCTCATTTTGGCGGCAAGGTCTAAAAAATCATCCTTGCGCCACATGGCACCGATGAGCAGCCCTAAATCATTGGCAAATGTGCCGATGGCCTGGCCCCCCACAATCTGGTTGTCCAGCATCACCACCCGCAGATAATTGTTTTTGTCTTCCCGTTCTACAATACGCTTGTTTCCGAACACACAATCCAGGGCCCGCTGGGTCTTGCCGAAGGTGGCGGCATGGGTGTCGAAAAAATGGGCCCGGGCAAAGGCATAGGCCCCCAGATACCGGACCGATTCACCAAGGATGTGCCGGGCCGCAACCTGGGCCTGCTCGATGGCGTTGTGCTTGAGCTGGAACATGGCGATTTCCCCGGTGCAGGCATCAATGGATTCCACACAGTCGCCACAGGCATAGATATCGGGTACGCTGGTCTGCATCTGCCGGTTCACCTGAATTCCCCGTCCCGTCTCGATGCCGGCGGTCTGAGCCAGGGCCGTTCCCGGCATCACGCCGGTAGCCACCACCACGGTGTCGCAGTCTATGGTGCGCCGGTCCGTGACTACGCCGGTGACGTTGCCGTCTCCTTTGACTTCCATGACCTTTTCATGGGTGAACACTTGAATGCCGTAGCCGGTCAATTCTTTTTCCAGGCGCCTGGCCGTGGGTTCATCAAACAGGGACGGGAGAATCCAGTCCATCAGTTCGATGACATACACCGCATACCCTTTTCGCTTCAATGCTTCAGCCGCTTCGATCCCGATGGCGCCGGACCCGATGACTACGGCACCG
>JAABTO010000046.1 GCA_011389835.1 Desulfotignum sp.
GCCGGCCACAAATCCTGTGCCGTTCCATGTACCGTGGCCTGGTAACCGCATTTGAGGATGGTGCCGCCGGAATAATCTGAATCCCCGCAATGGGTCCATTCCGGATAGATCAGGTCCCCGGCGTCGGCCCAGCAGGTGTCCACCTGTTCCTGGCGGATCCGGTCCAGGGCCCTTTCAATGGCCTGGCCGCAGCTGAGCAGGTCCTGGGGAATGATGCCTCTGATGCGGTGTTCCGTACACACCGTGGGCAGGCTCAACCCTTCGGCCAGCGGTCTGGCAATGGCGGCCGGCACCGGGGTCACCAGATGGATCCACAGCGAGGACAGCCGCGGGGTCAGCACGGGTACCGGGATCATCACCGGCACCGGCAGACCGGCCTGCCGGGCGAAAACAGCGAACAGGTCCCGGTAGGACACGATTTCGGGTCCGCCGATGTCAAAGGTGTGCCCCCGGGTTTCCGGATGTTCCAGACACCCTTTCAAATACCCCAGCACATTGGAGATGGCAATGGGCTGGGTGGGCATGCTCACCCATTTCGGGGTGATCATCACGGGCAGTCTTTCCGCCAGATACCGCAGAATCTCGAAACTGGCGCTGCCGGATCCCAGGATCATGGCGGCCCTGAGCACGGTGGCGGGTACCGGACCGCTTTGCAGGATCTGTCCCACTTCGTTTCTGGATATCAGATGCCGGCTGATATTTTTGTGATGAATATCCCCCAGGCCTCCCAGGTAGATGATGTGATCCGCCCCCTGTTCTGCAGCGGCTTTTACCATGTTGGCGGCCCCGGTTTTGTCCGCATCCCGGTATCCGCCTTTTTGGGAGATCATGGAATGGACCAGGTAATAGATGGTCCCGCATCCGGCAGCAGCGTTGTTCAGAGAGGCGAGATCCATGATGTCGCCGGTTACCAGCTCGATGCCGGGATCACTGCCCCATGGACGGGCCGCCATTTTTTCGATGGACCGCCCCATGGCCCGGACCCGGTATCCGGCGGACAGCAGCAAAGGAATCAGCCGGCCGGCCACATATCCGGTGGCACCGGTCATCAGGACAGGTTTGCGTGTGTTTTCATTCATAAGAGAGTCTCATTTTTTATTGTCAATCTATGTAAAAAGCGTCAAAATTGCAAAAGGTTTTTTGAATCTGCGCAGGGCTGGTGGTGAAATTAATTCTTGGCACAGGGAAGGGTATTGTGGTATAGGCAAAATCAGTGATTCTGAAAAATTCGTCAATTTCTAAAATCAGGGAGGTGCTGCCTATGGCTTGAATCAATATCGCTTTTCATGGGATGCTGCATCATTTTTTCCAAAGAGATGTTTAATTTTTTACAAGGAGATATGCCCGATGAAAAAAATACCGGTTTTGTTTGTCATCTTGTCCGTCACCCTGATATTTGCCGGAACCGCTGCCGCCAAAACAACGTTTCTGGGGATCGGCACCGGCGGCACCGGCGGAATCTATTATCCCTACGGCGGTGGTGTGGCTGAAATCTGGTCCAAGCATGTAGACGGGGTCAAGGCGGTCGCTGAAGTCACCGGCGCCAGTGTCGAAAACGTCAAGCTGGCCCACAAGGGGGAAACCGTTGTCGGCCTGGTCATGGGGGATGTGGCCATGGCCGCTTACAACGGCACAGATGCGTTCAAGGATAAAAAACAGAATGTCCTTTCCCTGGCCACCATGTATCCCAACCTGCTCCAGGTGGTGGCGTTGAAAAAAAGCGGCATCACCAATATCGAGCAGGTCAAGGGCAGAAACATCAGCACCGGCAGTCCGGGCAGCGGCACCAATTTCATGGCTGAAGCGGTATTGAAAGCCCTGGACATCCCCCTGGACTCCTACAAAGACAGCCGGTTGTCGTTCACTGAAAGCGCCAATGCCCTGCGGGACGGCACCATTGATGTGGGAATCTGGTGTGTGGGGCCGGGCACCAGCTCCATTCTGGATCTGGCTACCACGCATGAGATCACCATCCTGCCGTTCACACCGGAGCAGACCCAAAAAATTCTGGCGTCCGAGACCACCTATGCCGGGGTGGATCTTTCCGGCGGGGTCTACCGGGGTGTAGATGAGGACGTGCCGACCATCGGGGTGTGGAACGTGATCATCTGCCAGGGAACTTTGGATACGGACCTGGTGTATGACTTGAGCAAGGCCCTGTTCGAGCACAATGATTATCTGACCAAAATTCATCCAACTGCCGCGTATACCGTGCCTGAAAACACGGTAAAGTATTCCCCGATTCCGCTGCATCCGGGTACCATCAAATACCTGGAGGAAAAAGGACTCACCATTCCTGAAAAACTGAAACCCTGACATCAGGGATAAGCGGGAATGAAAGGGATGACCAGGCCGGGGATTGACGTAGCCCTTGCCGTCTGTCTGTCCGGCCTGGTCCTGCTTCTGATTGCCGCGGCCCGGCTGATTCCGGTCGGAACCGCTCTGCATGTCACTTTGGCGGAAGATGACACCCCGATCCTGATGCTGCCCCTGGCACCGGGGGAAAGGTTTACCCTGCATTATTATCATTCCGTGGAAAACACACCCATATGGGAAGTTCACAGTATGGACGCCTCGGGCGCGATTTTCATTGAAGAGGAGCGGTATGAAAAATTCGGGGCCGGCATGGGAAAACTGCCCGGAGTGGGTCGGATGGCGCAGCAGGGAAAATATGAAGCCATTGTGGACATGCATCACCCGGTGGGCACGTTTTTGCTGCGGGTGGGCAGCCCGGGAGTGGCTCATACGATTATCTGGCAGAACCGGCGGTTCAATCTGTCGAATAAATTCCCCCATCAACGTGTCCGGTTTTCAGGCCGGCCCATGACATTGTATCAGACAGTGTTATATCTTACCAGGTCCGGCCGGACCGGATCATGGCCGGAATCCACACAACCGCACAAGGGAGATCGATGACTGACACCGGAGAGTCTGAAAAAACGGCCAATGAACAGGACAAATCTGTTTCTGATGATCAGAACCGGGCTTTGGTGACCATGACAGCCCGGGTGGTGATGGTGATTGCCGTATGCCTGAGCCTGTACCAGCTGTATACGGCCGGCGTGGTGGCGTTGACCGCCCTGGTCCAGCGCTCCATTCACTTAGGGGCGATCCTCACCCTGGTGTTTCTGATCAAACCGCCCTTTTCAGGTGCGAAAAAAAATAAACTGTCTGTCTGGCTGTTGCTGGACTGGATTCTGGTGGGCTTGTCCGTGTACTGCACCTTTTATATCTGCAACAACCTGTCGGACATATTCGACCGGCAGGGAGACTGGCTGCTCCAGGACCGGGTGGTGAGCATCATCGGCGTGCTGCTGGTGCTGGAGGCCTGCCGCCGGGTGATCGGGATCTTCATGACCGGCATCTGTGCGGTGAGCATTGTCTATGCCATGTACGGGCCGTACATGCCCGAGCTGATCATCCACAAGGGTTACAGCATCGAACGGATCGCCACCACCCTGTGGCTGACCACCGAAGGGATTTTCGGTTTGCCCATCGGCGTGGCCGCCACCTTTGTGTTCGTGTTCGTGCTGTTCGGGGCGATTCTGGAAACCACAGGCGGGGGCGCGTTTTTCATTGACATGGCGTATGCCCTGACCGGCCGGTTTTCCGGCGGACCTGCCAAGGCGTCCGTGGTGGCATCGGGATTCATGGGGTCGGTGTCCGGGTCGGCCGTGGGCAATGTGGCCGCCACCGGGTCCTTCACCATTCCCATGATGAAAAAGGTGGGATACCGCCCCCACATGGCCGGGGCCATCGAGGCGGCAGCGTCCACCGGGGGCCAGCTCATGCCCCCCATCATGGGGGCGGGGGCGTTTCTGATGGCGGAGTTCACCAACACCAGTTACCTGACCATCATCAAGGTGGCTTTGGTGCCGGCCGTCATGTACTATATTACGGTACTGGTGTTTGTTCACTATGAAGCCAAAAAATTCGGATTGAAGGGGCAGCCCAGAGACAGCCTGCCCAGAATCACCCATGTGATCAAAAACGGCCTGCATTTCATCATCCCGGTGCTGATCCTGATCTATGTGCTGGTGTCGAACTATTCCCCTATGATGGCCGGATTCATTGCCGTTGTCAGTACCCTTTGCATCAGCATCCTGGTGAATTTTATCCGATGGGTGATCGCAAAACAAAACCGTGTGTCTCTGCCGGGGTTTGCAGCCAAAGAAGG
The DNA here is from genome assembly GCA_011389835.1 of Desulfotignum sp. GTDB lineage: Bacteria > Desulfobacterota > Desulfobacteria > Desulfobacterales > Desulfobacteraceae > Desulfotignum. The sequence goes on from JAABTO010000046.1 coordinate 4,178, forward strand.
TAAACTGCTGATCAAGGCCCTGGAAAACGGAGCGAAAAACGCTGTCATGGTGTCGGTTGCCTGTGCCGCCGCCGGTATCATTGTGGGCATGGTCAGCCTCACCGGCATGGGACTCAAGTTTTCCAGCCTTGTGATGGAGCTGAGCTTCGGTATCAAGACCCTGGCCATTCTGCTCATTGCCGGTGCATCACTGGTGCTGGGCATGGGATTGCCGGTCACGGCCAGCTACATTGTCCTGGCCACCCTGGCCGGGCCGGCTCTCATGGACATGGGGGTCCCGGTGCTGGTGGCCCATATGATCGTGTTCTGGTATTCCCAGGATTCCAATGTGACGCCGCCGGTGAGCCTGGCCAGTTTTGCCGGAGCCGGTATTGCCAGGGCCAACCCCATGCGCACCGCGTTCGCCTCCTGGAAACTGGCAAAAGGACTTTATATTATTCCTTTGGTGATGGCCCACAGACCGCTTCTGGGAATGGGGGACCAGTATGAACTGCTGCACTGGGAGGTGATCGTCACCATGATCACCACCACCCTGGGGCTGGTGGCGTTTGCCTCGGCCCTGGAACGGTTCTGCCTCCGGGCGGCCACACTTGTGGAAACCGTTCTGTTCTGGCTGGCGGCTGTCGGGCTGCTGTGGACCTCCTTTTGGACCGAGGCAGCGGGATTTATTCTGCTTGTGATCGCCCTGGCCTTTCAACTTAGAAAGAAAAGCGATCCATCTCTTGCATCTGCGGTCAATTAGGACTAAAAATAGTATAGTGAATGAATCGCCAGCAACGAGAGGCGGTCAGATGGAACAGAACAATGTGCATCATGCCGGCCTGGATATCGGTTCCACAACGGCAAAGCTGGTGCTGGTGAATGCCGCGGATCAATTGATCTTTTCACGGTATCAGCGGCATTATGCCCGGGTCATGGACACGGTATCCGGTTTTTTTTCACAGGTGGTGTCGGAGCTGGGCGACTGCCGTGTGCACCTGTGTCTGACCGGGTCCGCCGGCATGGGGATGTCCCAGGAAATGGATCTGCCGTTTGTCCAGGAGGTGATCGCCACCCATGAAGTGGTCCGTCACCGACACCCCGAGGTCCGGACGGTGGTGGATATCGGGGGTGAAGATTCCAAAATGATCTTTCTGTCGCCTGACCGGCCCCCGGATATCCGTATGAACGGCAGCTGCGCCGGCGGCACCGGTGCGTTCATCGATCAGCTGGCAGCCCTGGTGAACTGTTCTCCCACTGATCTCAACCAGCTGGCACAGCAGCATACCGGGGTGTATCCCATTGCATCCCGGTGCGGGGTGTTTGCCAAAACAGATGTGCAGAACCTGTTGAGCCGCAATGTGCCGGTGTCTGATATTGCGGCGTCCGTGTTTCATGCCGTGGCCATCCAGTGCCTGAACACCCTGTCCAGGGGGTATGACATCCGGCCCCGACTGCTTTTGTGCGGGGGGGTGTTCGCGTTCCTGCCGGAACTGGTCAACGCTTTTCTGCGAACCCTGGACCTTTCGATAGATGATCTGGTGGCGCCGGATGAACCGGCCCTGCTGCCAGCTATCGGCGCAGCCATGTTCAGCCGGCGCCAAGAGACATCCTGGTCCGTATCACATCTGCTTGATGATATGGCCCGGAAACAGACCTGTTTTCAAGTGCGGGACAACCGCCTGAAGCCGCTGTTTTTTACGAAAAACGACCGGACAACCTGGGAAGGGCACCGGCAGCAAATAAAGATCCCCCGGACCGCTCTGTCTGATTATTCCCCCTTGAAATGTTTTGTGGGAGTGGATTCCGGATCCACCACCACCAAAATCATCGCCCTGGGCACGGACAATCAGGTGCTGTTTTCCTGGTACCGGAACAATGACGGCAATCCCATCCAGGCGGTGATTCAAGGGCTGACGGCCCTGCGCGATGACATCCAGGCCCACCATCCCCGGCTTGTCATCGCAAAGACCGCTGTGACCGGATATGGGGAGGACCTGATCAGAACGGCATTCAGCATGGACATCGGACTGGTGGAAACCATTGCCCATTTTGAGGCGGCCCGTCATATGGATCCGGAGGTCTCATTCGTTCTGGACATCGGGGGCCAGGACATGAAAGCCATCTTCATTCATCATGGTGCCATCTGCCGCATCGAGCTCAATGAGGCCTGTTCATCAGGATGCGGATCATTCATCGAAACCTTTGCCGGTTCTCTGGGGTATGGGGTGAGCGACTTTGCAGCCCTGGCCATGGAAGCCGAATCTCCCTGTGACTTAGGCACCCGGTGCACGGTTTTCATGAATTCCCGGGTCAAGCAGGCGTTGCGGGAAAACGCCGCTGTGGCGGACATCAGCGCCGGGCTGTCCTATGCGGTGGTGAAAAACTGCCTGTTCAAGGTGCTCAAGCTCACGGACATGAAGGAGATGGGAACCCGTATTGTGCTTCAGGGCGGAACCTGCAGGAACCCATCCATTGTGAGGGCACTGGAGGTCCTGGCAGATGTCTGTGTCACCCATTCCTACATGCCGGAAATGATGGGGGCATTCGGTGCGGCTCTGGCAGCAAGGCAGGCTGCTGACAATGCACAGGACCGTCCTGTGACCCGGTTTGAAGCCATCTATCATCTGGAATCCATCGCGGATTTCAAAACCCGCCAGATTGTGTGCAGCGGATGTGAGAACGCGTGTGCGGTGACCCGGTTTGTTTTTTCCAACGGCAAGTCGTTTTACTCCGGCAACCGGTGTGAAAAAAGGTTCGGATCCAAAGGCCAGAAGCGGGCTGAAAAAGGGTTTGATTTTGCCGGGTTCAAATATCGGCTCCTGTTTGACCGGAACCTGTGTCCCCACACCGCGCCGAAATGGACGGTAGGGATTCCCAGGTGTTTGAATTTTTACGAGAACTTCGCTTTCTGGCATGCATTTTTCGTGCACTGCGGCATCAATGTCGTGGTGTCGGGGCCGTCCACCATGGCCATGAGTGACAGGGCAAAAGGCAGCATCATGTCCGACAATATCTGCTTTCCTGCCAAACTGGCCAATGCCCATGTCCTGGACCTGGTGCACAAAAAGGTGGACCGTATTTTCTTCCCCATGGTCATGTATGAACACGATGAGTTTCATAAAAAAGTGGTCAACACGTACAACTGTCCCGTGGTCAGCAGTTATACCGATGTGATTGACAGCAGCCTGGACATGGAAACCCGGAAAGGGATCCCCCTGGACAAGCCGGTGATCACGTTCAAGGATGAAAGTCTGCTGATCAGAGCTTGTGTGGCGTATCTGCGGCCCCTGGGCGTTGCTGCGTCCCGCATCCGGGCAGCTGTGAAAAAGGGGCTGACCGCCCAGAAGAATTACAGACAGACCATTCGGGAAAAAGGGGGGATGATCGTTCGTCAGGCTGAACTGGGTCAGCGCCTGCTGGTGGTGCTGTGCGGCCGGCCTTACCATATCGATCCGCTGATCAATCAGAAAATCCCACAGATTCTGACCGATTTCGGTGTGGATTTCATCACGGAAGACGCGGTGCCGGGCACTGGAGACGGAGTGTTTGACTCGTTTCAGGTTCTGACCCAGTGGGCGTACCCCAACCGGTTGTATCATGCGGCATCCTGGGTGGCGGGGCAGCCGGACCATATTCAGATGGTTCAGATCAATTCCTTTGGATGCGGTCCGGATGCCGTGGCCATTGAAGAAAACCGCCAGATTCTGGAGGCCGGCGGGAAAAACCATACCCTGGTCAAGGTGGACGACATTTCAAGTACCGGATCGGTGCGGCTGCGGATCCGCTCCATGGTGGAATCCCTGATCCGGCAGGGCAGTCATCACCGCCGCAGACGCAAAGCACGCAGAACCACTCCGCATTTCGAGAAAAAAGACCGGAAAAGACGGATTATCGCCCCTTTTTTTGCGGACAATTATTCCGGATACCTGCCCCCGGTGTTTCAGGCCGCCGGGTATCAGCTCGCGATTCTGCCGCCCCCGGACAGGGAATCTGTGGAAACCGGGTTGAGGTATGCCGGCAATGACATCTGTTATCCGGCTGTTCTGGTGACCGGGGATATCATCAAGGCCTTGAAGTCCGGTCAATACGATCCTGAGCAGATCGCTGTAGGCATCACCCAGACCGGGGGGCAGTGCCGGGCCTCCAGTTATCTCTCCCTGATCCGCAAAGCCATGGTGGCGGCCGGATATGATCAGATCCCCGTCATTTCCGTGACCAGTGCCCAGGGGCTGACCCATCAGCCCGGGTTTGACATCAACTGGCTGAAAATGCTCAAACTGCTGTTCGTCACCACCATGTACGCGGACTGTATCGCCAAAATGTATTATGCCACCGCAGTCAGGGAAGTTCACAAAGGCACCGGCAACCATCTGCGACAAAAATACATTGCCGCCGCCCATGGCTGTATTCTAACCAGAGACTATGACCGGTTTTTTTCATTGCTGGATGCGGCAGTGGCTGATTTCAACCGCGTGGACATTCATGATCAGGTCGCGGGCCGGATCGGGATTGTGGGGGAGATCTACATCAAATACAATGCGTTCGGCAATCAGTTTCTGGCGGAGTTTCTTATGGAAAACCGGATTGAACCGGTCATCCCGCCGATTCTGGATTATTTTATTCAGGATTTTGTCAATTACCGGGAAAATATCCGGGCCCATATCCGGTACCGAAAAATGTCCGATATTTTAGGGCGGTTCATTGAAACGTTTTTAAACACCTTTCATGAAAAAATCAATCTCCGGTTCAGGCGGTTCCGGTTTTATACCCCGTTTCATAACATCCGTCAGGTAGCGGACAAGGCCGGTCGGATTCTGTCCCTGGTGAACCAGTTCGGTGAAGGCTGGCTCATTCCCGGGGAGATCGCCTGTCTGGCCGAAGACGGGGTGAGCCATGTGGTCAGTGTGCAGCCGTTCGGCTGCATTGCCAACCACATCGTATCCAAAGGCGTGGAAAAACGCATCAAGGCGCTTTATCCGGATATGAACCTGCTGTATCTGGATTTTGATGCCGGCACCTCCGAAGTCAATGTCAGAAACCGGCTGCACTTCATGGTCGAAGCAGTGAAATCCCGGCTGCAGGCTGGATAGGGCGGTTTTTCAATACAGCAGATTGGGCAGATACAAAATGATCTGAGGAAAGGCGATCAGAATGATGACACCCACAATCAATGCGGCCAGGAACGGAAACACCCCCTTGAAAATTGTCTGTAGCGGGATGGTTTGAAGGAACAGGGTTTGCGCCACGCCAAAGACCACATACACATTGATGCCGATGGGCGGTGTGATCACCCCCATCTGGGTGATCATGACGATCATGACCCCGAACCAGATCGGATCATACCCCAGGTGCTGGACTACAGGATAGAAGATGGGCACGGTCAGGGTGACAAACGCCAGGGCATCGATAAAACAGCCGCCGATCAGATAGATGATCAGAATCACACTCATGACCAGGACCGCCGGAATATCCAGGCCGGCCACCCAACCGGCGATCTCAAAGGGGATCCGTGTTACGGCCAGAAATTTGCTCAGGATAACGGCCCCCACAATCAGCATCATGACCATGCAGGAGGTGCGAAGCGTCTCCAGAATGGAATTCACAAATCCCTGCCAGGTGAGCTGCCGCCGGACAAGGGCGATCAACAGGACCCCGAAGGCGCCGATGGCTGCGGCTTCGGTGGGCGTGAACAGCCCTACGAAGATCCCCACAATGACCAGGGCAAACACTGCCAGGGTTTCACCCAGGCCCAGCAGGGCTTTGAGTTTTTCCGCCCATGAAAAGGATTCACCGGGCGGGCCCTGTTTTGGCGAAATCGTGCAGCGGATATAAATACACAGAATGAACAGCAACGTGATCAGCAGGGCCGGAAAAATGCCGGCCACAAACAACGCCCCGATGGACTGCTGGGTTAAAATACCGTAGATGATCAGCACTACGGACGGGGGCATGATCATGCCGATACTGCCTCCGGATGCCACCGATCCGGTGGCCAGTTCATCGTCATAGTTGTAGCGCTTCATTTCCGGCAGCCCGATAGTGGCCATGGTGGCGGCGGTGGCCGGGCTGGATCCGCAGACGGCCCCGAATGCGGTGCAGGCGGATACCGTGGCCATGGCCAGTCCACCTCTGATATTGCCTAAAAATTTATACCCGGCGTCATAGAGCCGTTTGCTGATGCCGGAGTTGAACCCCAGCTGGCCCATAAGAATGAACAAAGGAATGGTGGACAGATCATAGGAGGCCAGGGTTTCGTAAACTTCCAGAGACAGCAGGGCCAGACCGGCCTCAATAGTGATGACATAGGAGAATCCCACGTATCCCACCAGGGCCATGACAAACGCCACCGGCATCTGAGTCAGAAACATCAGCAGCATGACAACGATACCGATAATGCCGATGAGTGTCGGGCTCATTTCAAATCCCCTTTCCGCAGTTTCGTGATGTCATGGTAAATGGTTTCAACAATGGTAACGGAAAAAATCAACAACCCGAATCCCAGGATATACGCGATATAATAGGTGGGAAATTTCAGGCTCATGGACACCTCCCCCATCTGTCTGAGTTCGGCGGCATGCAGAAACATCTGCCAGGTGATCAGGCTGAAAAGGATCAGTGTCAGGGTCCGGGTGATGAGCCGGACCCTGATTTGGGTTTTCCGGGATGCGTTCTGCATAAGAATTTCGACACCCACATGGCCCCCGATCTTGTAAGTGTAAGGCAATGCTCCCGCCACGATGATGGTGGCCAGAAATCCGACGATTTCAACGGATCCGAATATCGGGTATTTGAAACACCGCCCGATGACATCCACGACGGTGAGCATCATCATGCTTATCAAAGCGATGCCGCCGATGATCTTCATTGTATTGGAAAGTTTGTTCAGTACCGAAGCTGTCTGTTTCATGGAAAATCCTGTGTATTGGAGATGATGATGGCTATGGCTGCGCCAGGGTTGCCTGAATGAAATCGACCACTTTTTTACCGTCAATCCCTCTTTCGGCCACCGATTGAACATAGTCGTCGATGATGACCGATGTTTTTTGGGCCCATCGCCGGGATACTTCTTCGGTCTGGGAAATCACGGTGCCGCCCTTTGACAGAAAAAATGCCAGGCCTTTCTCGTCGGCCTCATCCCATGCCTGGCCGTGCTTGCGTGCGAATTTTTCATTGATAGCAGTAATGATCCCCTGTTGCTCCGGTGTCAGTTGCCACCATTTTTTCTGGTTCATGAACACGGCAAAGGTGGTGGTGTAGCCGCTGGAAAAGTTCTGGATCATGTATTTTGTTACTTCTCCCAGTTTCCAGCCGTTGTTGGCTTCGATGGGATGGGCCGATCCGTCTACCACACCTCGTTGCAGCATCTGATAGGTTTCCGCCATGGACTGGCCCACCGGGGTTCCTCCCAGGGCTGCGATCACTTCCCCGCTGGTGCCGGTCCCCCGGATTTTCAAGCCTTTGAGATCTGCCAGGGTATGCACCGGTTTGTTTCGGGTGTGGATGAGGCCGGGACCGTGGGCATGGAGATACATCACTTCGGTGTTGTGAAGTTCTTCCGGATCAAATTTTTGCAGTACCTGATTGGCCACAGCCGTGGCCTGGACCCCGGAAGTGTACCCCATGGGCAGGTCAATGGCTTCCAGAACCGGGAACCGGCCCCTTGAATAGGCGATGGCGGTCATGCCGATATCCGCCACCCCTTTTGCCACGGCAATGTAGGTCTGCTGGGGGCGGGTCAGGGTGGATGCTGGAAAATAATTGAACACGATCTCGCCGTTGGTCTGCTTTTCAACAGCTTTGCACCAGGCTTCCGCCAGCTGGCTGTGAACATGGGTGGGCGGAAAAAAATTGGAATAGGTCAGCCGTATCTGGGCGTCGGCCGGCAGGGTCAAAAAAAGAGTGACGCAGAAAAACAGAACCAGTAACACCGATCGTCTTTTCATTCGATAACCTCCTGAAGTCATGGGGTGTCCCGTCTGAAACATCGCTTTCTTCAGATGGATGACCCCCGGGGTTCACACTTCGCTACGTTAGTGTCACAATGTAACTATTTTGTAGCATTGATTAGAGGCTATACTGAAAGATCCCTTCGGTTGTCAATAAAAATCCGGATCTATCTGAAAAATTCTGAAGGTTTCGTTGATAGCTCAACATTTGTCTGGCCGGCAATTCATCCCGGGATTTCAGGTTTTGATTTTGATGATTTCCCGGTCCGGTTGGTGGGGAAATTCCTTGAGAGAGGTCCAGCGTTTCGGGTCCTGCTTAAAGGTGGGTTCGCTCTGAATATATTCGACCATCAGACGGGCCGTGGCAGTGAGGGAAGACAGGTGGGTCCGTTCATATCCGTGGGACGCATCCACCCCGAATCCCACCAGGGCGGTGCGGACATCATGACCGGCTTCAATGGCGGATGCCGCGTCACTGCGGTAGTACCGGAACACGTCTTTCTGGAAATCGATATCACAGTCCTGGCACAGTTTCACCAGTTTTTGGGACAGATGATAATCAAACGGGCCGGTCTGGTCTTTCATGGCAATGGTGGCCGCGTATTCCGACGCGTTCTGATCCGGTGCCACCGGTGCTAGGTCCACCACCACCATTTCCGAGACATCGGCATATACATCGGCGGACGCCCCGAACCCGATCTCTTCGAAAATAGTGAAGATCAGGTGGCAGTCCAGCGGCAGGGCAGTGCCGGATTCCACAAGGGCTTTGGCCGCACTGAGCACAATGGCGGCCCCGGCTTTGTCATCCAGATACCTTGCGTTGATGAATCCGTTTTCCGTGATTTCCGGCAGCGCGTCAAAGGCGATAATGTCGCCCACGTCAAATCCGTTTGCCGTCAGATCCTGCCGGTTGCCGCAGATGTCATCCACCCGCAGTTCCACATGGTCCCAGCTCACCGGCAAATGATCCACGGCATCTCCCCAGGCATGGCCCGACGCTTTCAATGGCAGGACCGTTCCCCGTCTGGGGCCGGACTGGGTGAAAATGGTCACCCGGCCCCCTTCGGCAAAACGGCTGGACCAGCTGCCGATGGGGGTGATGGCCAGTTTGCCGTTGTCCTTGAGTTGGCTGACCATGGCCCCCAGCGTGTCCAGGTGCACGGTGACGGCCCGGTCCAGGGTATTCTGTCTGCCCGGCAAAGTGGCACGGATGGAACCTCTTCGCGTGATTTCGAAATCAATGTTCAAGGCTTCCAGCTGGCTGCCCACATAGTGGACCACCTGGTCGGAGTATCCGGAAGGCGATGGAATGCTCAGCAGTTGTTTGAGCTGAAGGATCAGATAGGATTCATCGATGCAGATGTTAGACATGGGGGGTTATTCCTTGTGTTTGACAGCGGTTTCAGGGAACAACAGGTCGATGAACCGCTGGGCTGTGGGCTGGGGTTCATGGTTGGCCAGGCCGGGGCGTTCGTTGGCTTCGATGATGACATACTTTGTGCCCTTTACATCTGGTACGATGAAATCCAGGCCGGTGACCGGGACTTCCAGACATTTGGCTGCGGCAACGGCGGCCTGAGCCAAATCCGGATGGAGCTGATCCGTAACGTCATGAATGGTCCCCCCGGTATGCAGGTTCGCAGTCTTCCGGACCGTCACCTCTTTGTCTTTGGCCAGGACCGTGTCCTCGTCCAGGCCTTGTTCGGTCAGACACCGGCGGGTTTCCTCATCCATGGGAATTGCACTTTCCCCGCCCGTGGCAGCCATGCGCCGGCGGTTGTATGTTTCCATCAACTCTTTGACAGTATGGGTGCCGGTTCCCCGGATCACCGGCGGCCGCCGGACCGCGGCCGCCACCACTTCATAGTTGATCACAATGACGCGCAGGTCCTGTCCCGGGGCCATCTCTTCCAGAATTACGTCCCGGCAGACATTCTGCGCTTTGTGTATGGCGGTTTCCAGATCGTTTTTGTCGGTGATGCCCACGCTGATGCCTTCGCCCTGTTCCCCCCGGGCCGGTTTGATCACCACTGAGTGGGCTTTTTTCATGAACTCAACCGCCGCATCCAGATCCGTGTACCGGATCTGTTCAGGTACCTGGATGTTGTGTTTTGCCAGAAGCTTTCGGGTCAGGCGCTTGTCATCACATTTGGTCATGGCCACGGCCGTGGTGAGATCGGACAACGATTCCCGGCAGGAGATGGTTTTGCTGCCCAACGTCAGGGTGAACAATCCGAAATCCTCGTCCAGAATATCGATACGGATGCCCCGGTGTTTGGCTTCATCCACGATCAGTTTGGCATAGGGATTGAGTTTTGGATACTGCTGGTGTGTGGTGTAAAGGTCCTGATTGATGGGATTTTTCCGCTTAATGCAGAACACCGGAATCCGCTGGCATCCCAGTTTTTCATACAAAGCAATGGCTTTTTTGTTGTTGTGCATGACACTGATGTCCACAAAGGCGCGGCCCCGGGTGAAATAGTGTTCGCACAGGTGGCGCACCAGACTGCTTCCCACCCCGGGAAAATCGGACTGGGGATCCACGGCCAGAGACCAGAGGCTGGCCCCTTTTTCAGGATCTTTGAACGCGGCCACATGATCCACCCCTGTGACCGTGCCGATGACCCGGTCATGGGTCAGATCCCTGGCGATCATATAGGTGCGCAGTTTGTTGGCCCGTTTGTCCAGAATAAAATCCGGGTCCGCCCCTTTCATGTGACAGGCCCCATAGATCCGGTTGATCTCCCGGGCTTCTCTCCGGGTGGAGACCCGCTGAATTACGAACGGATTGCGGGTGCGGGAATCCATGGTGTAATCGTGGGACCAGAGCCGGAAGGTGTGGGACGGGTCCAGAAACAGCTTGTCCGGTGCCAGGGACACCACCACATGGGGATCGATGATGTACATGGCGATGTCCCGGCGGTCATATCCGTACTGGGTCATGGTTTCCACGATGCGTTCATTGTCTTCAAAGGTATGGCCGAACACCAGCCGGCCCCATCCCATTTCCACATACGCATCGGAAATCATGCCTTTTGTGGCCGGCCCCTTGAGCTTTTCCCAGTTCCGCAGAGACTGGCCGAAACCCCGTTCCAGCCGGTGATTGGATTTTCCCATGGCTGTTTGCTCCTCAGGCGTCTAAATATGGTGCTGCTGGCACCAGTATTCCAGCAGGGCGGCTTGCCAGAGTTTGGAACCCTTGAGCGGGGTGATATGGGATTCCGGGTCCGCCAGCAGTGTGTCGATATACGCCCGATTGAACAGGTTCCGGTCTTTGGCCGCGTCGGTATTCAGGATATCTGTGACAAAATCCAGGTATTCTCCTTGCAGGTATTTGAGGGCCGGTACTGGAAAATACCCTTTGGGCCGGTCGATGACCTCGTTAGGAATGACCGCTCTGGCCGCTTCCTTGAGAATGTGCTTGCCGCCGTGCCCCACTTTGTGTGCGGCAGGGATTTTTGCCACCAGTTCTACCAGCTCGTGGTCCAGAAACGGCACCCGGGCTTCCAGGCTGGCGGCCATGGTCATGTTGTCCACCCGTTTCACCGGGTCTTCGGTGAGCATCACCAGGGTGTCCAGGCGCAGGGTCTTGTCGATGGGGGTGTCGGCCCCGGGCATGTCAAAATGGTTCTGAATGAACCGGGTGCTGACATCGTCCCCTTGGAAGGCCTGGGTGACCATTTCCAGAAACTCCTCATGGGACCGATCCCCGAAAACGGTCCGGTAGTCGGTCAAAGGTTCTGTGCTTTCCATCATGGGCGGATACCAGTGATACCCGCCGAAGATCTCATCCGCGCCCTGGCCGCTCTGGACCACCTTGACATGTTCGGCCACTTTCTGGCTCAACAGATAGAATCCGATGCAGTCATGGGAAACCATGGGTTCGCTCATGGCTTTGACACAGTCGGGCATGGACGGCAGCACCTCGCTGCCGCTCACCTGAATTTTATGGTGGTCCGTGGCAAAATGACGGGCAATGATATCGGAATACAGAAATTCATCCCCTTTTTCGTCCCCCACACTGTCAAATCCAATGGAAAAAGTTTTCAGGTTTTTCTGACCGGCTTCGGCCAGCAGCCCCACCACCAGGCTCGAATCCAGACCCCCGGACAGGAGCACGCCCACCGGCACGTCCGCCACCAGACGGCGCTTCACAGACGCCATCAGGGTCTGGCTCACCAGGTTTTTCCAGTCATCAAACGTATAGGTGTCTTGTTCTTTGTCCCGCTGATACACCGGCTGCCAATAGGTGTTTTGAGTCATGGCACCGTCCTGGGAGATGACAGCCCAGGTGGCGGGCGGCAGTTTTTCAATGCCGGACACAATCGTGTGCGGCGCCGGCACCACCGAATGAAAGGTCAGATAAAAATGCAGGGCTTGCGCAGAGATCTGCGGTTTGATTTTTCCGGTGGCCAGCAGGGCCGGCAAAGAAGAGGCAAACAACAGGCTGTTATCGGTTTTGTGGAAATAAAGGGGTTTGATGCCCAGCCGGTCCCTGGCCATGAACACCTTGTCTTCGGTCTGGTTGTAGATGGCAAAGGCGAACATGCCGTTAAACCGCTTCACACAGTCTTCCCCCCAGGCATGATAGGCTTTGAGGATCACTTCGGTATCTCCGCTGGTGTGAAAGGTGTATCCTTTGTCGATGAGTTCATCCCTCAGGACGGGGTAGTTGTAAATGGCCCCGTTGTACACAATGATCAGCCCGAGTTTGGGATCGATCATGGGCTGGTTGGAGTCGTCGCTCAAATCGATGATCTTGAGGCGGCGGTGGCCCATCAGGGTCCAGATGCCGTGATAGATATCTTCATTGTCAGGACCCCGGGCGGCCATGGCCTGGTTCATCCGGATCACGGAATCTTCGTAAATGGGTTGCCGGTTGAAAAATATTTCTCCGCATATGCCGCACATAACATCTCCTGTTGGAAGGTAAAAAGGGTTAAAGATATCGGTTTTTCAAGGGATCGGAAAGACCCCCCGGACGTTCAGAATTGTGGACTGAACAGAAACAACACCTATGTCACCGGTGAATTCATAAAAGCCAATATATAAAATCCCGGCTCAATTGTCAAACTTGCTGAATAACAGATACGGGTCAGGGTTGTGAGAAACGCAATTTTCATGTAAATGTTAAAATCGGACGGTAAAACAGGGCGGTGAATCAGACAATGACAGCAGACCCGGAATTGGAGAGGAAACGGAAAATGGATGTGACATACTGCTGTACCTGCGGGGCGAAAATGACAACCCGGATACCTGTGGATGACGATCATGTCCGGCCGGTATGTGACCGATGCGGGCATGTTCATTATGAAAACCCCAAACTGGTGGTGGGCTGCATTCCGGTGCTGGGAGATCAGGTGCTGCTGTGCAAAAGAAACATCGAGCCCCAAAAAGGAAAATGGACCCTGCCGGCCGGTTATCTGGAAAACGGGGAAACCGTCCAGCAGGGGGCGGTTCGGGAAACCCTGGAGGAAACACGGTCCCGTGTTTCAATCATCGCCCCTTACCGCATGCTCAACCTGGTGTTTGTTCACCAGATCTATTTGATGTTCCGGGCCCGGCTGCTGGACAATCAATTTGGTCCGACCAAGGAAAGCACAGAGGTGCGCTTGTTTTCCGAAGCAGAGATTCCCTGGGAAGAAATTGCGTTCGAGTCGATCCGCCAGACCCTAGCAGATTTTTTTTCCGACCGGCCGGGTCAGCAATTTCCATTCAAAATCAAAGAGATTGCCACCCCCGGTAAACACAAAAGCCCGACCTGAACAGGGATTACAGGATATCCTTCAGAATCTCGAATCGCTCGAACGGCGGCATGACACAGGCCCCGGAAAAATATTTTTTCGCGATTTCCAGCATGTGTCCGGCCTGAGCTGTGCCGGTGCTGATGGGATCACTTGATGTCTCCATGTCCCGGCGAAGGGCATCGGGCACGGCAATGCCGTCCACCTTGTCGTGAAGAAAACAGGCATGCCTGAAGGACAGCAGCGGCAGAATCCCCATGATTTTGGGTACCGGCAGGTGAGCGCACGCATCTGCCAGGGTTTGCGCCGTGGTCTCATCATAGACCGGCTGGGTGACGATGAACCGGCATCCGGCAGCCACCTTTTTTTCCAGGCGTTTGACTTCATTTTTCAGGCCGTTGCGCTCCGGCCGGAAATCCAGGACAGCACCCGTGGTCAGGCCGGATTCATCGGCCAGGGTGATCAGTTGATACACATTCACATCATTCACCGCTGTGGCCCCGTCCTTTTGCCGGCCGGCGGACGGGTCTCCGGTAATGGCGATCAGGGTGTCGATCCCCAATGCTTTTGCCCCCCACAGTTCCGCCTGAAGTCCCAGAAGGTTGTGGTCCCGGACCGTCAGGTGCAAAATGGCGGGTTTGCCGGTTTTTTCATGCAGCAGGCGGCAGAACACCGTGGCGGACATGCGGGGTTTGGCCACGGGATTGGTGGCCACGCTGAATCCGTCAAAATCAAGAACTGAAATCTCGGCCAGCTTGTCCAGCAGCGCTGCGGGATCGTTTCCGGCCGGCGGTACCACTTCGATGGTGGTGACAAATTTTTTGCTGTCAGACATCACAAAGGACATGGGGCGTTGTTCCTCCTGTCAAAGGTTCACGGATTTTCACAGTATGCCCTGAATCCGTTGCCGGGTCAAATTAAAGCTTGAAATCCGACCCAGCCGACTTATAATCCCGAATATAATGAATAAGTATACTTTTTCCGACCAGGTCGGTTTTTCCATGGACATAGCCTGGTCTGATCAATCAGACGCACACCTGGATCACTATCATGTCCACAAGATGAACTGCTGGCGAGATCTGGAACCGGGCAGTTTTTTGTTTTCAGCCCTGAAACAGGCAGAACAGACAGACACCGGCACCGTCACCTGCCGAACCAATCCGGGAGAACTGCTTCCCCCATATGATCCGGCAAAGGTATTCAATGTGCCCGGATCCCGGCTCCAGACGGCTGCCGTTTTCGACACCCTGGTGCCGGGCAGGTTCTATCCCCAGGGTTTGATCACGGGACTGCCCGGGGTGTTCAGGGGCAACACCACCCCGTTCCGGTGCCTGGAGAAACACAGCCGCACCCTTGTGGCGGACCTAAACCATCCCCTGGCCAGCTTTACCCTTACCGTCACCCTCAAGGATATCACCTGGGACATCCAGATAAAGGCGGAGCGGGGCGGGTCCTGCATGGACTGGGTCCCCCTGGCCCTGTCCGGACCGGGGCT